>JBIKIA010000064.1:0-13713 GCA_044361885.1 Prosthecobacter sp.
CTCGTAGATCCAAGAAGTTAAGTGATCACTCAGGGGCGTTTTGTGCTTTGTTCGAAGCTCGTTACGATGATGCTCAAAGAGCCTTGCTCCAGCAACTAAAGCCGCGGTTTGCGCCCGCACATCCTTGC
Source organism: Prosthecobacter sp. (assembly GCA_044361885.1). GTDB lineage: Bacteria > Verrucomicrobiota > Verrucomicrobiia > Verrucomicrobiales > Verrucomicrobiaceae > Prosthecobacter. The sequence goes on from JBIKIA010000064.1 coordinate 129, forward strand.
TCTTTATCGCCTCGGCTACTGCCTTGGCTCCGCCAAGTTGAGGAGACATTCCAACGCTATTGGCTGAAGAATTTGCCGCTGCATCTTTTTCGCTCAGGCGGCGAATGAGGAAAGGCAGAAGATCGGGATCAAATTTCCCAAAGGAATACTCACTCGTTGCAGCGAACAACTTTCCATCGCGTGGATTCGAATGGGCATCAATGCTCCAAAGCGCTGCGACCCGAGTTGCGAGTGCTTGATTGGCATCGAGAATGACGTTTGAGAGCGAATCTGCTTTTACGGAAGACTTAGGCCTCCTCACCAACTCCCTCTGCGCCTCCATCCTCCGGCGGTTGCTTGCAGACTCCAGCACCTTCACCAGCTCCTCATCCTTCGCCTTCGCGAAATCCGGCAGCGGCTCGGCTTTGAAACCCTTCGGCTTCACTTGCACGATGTAACCCACATCGGGGCCGGCCCAGCCGAAGGTGGCGCCTTTCCAACTGGCGCAATAGACGCGACTCAGGCCATCGACATCGGCGTCGGTGGGGCGGGTCATTTTGATGAAGGGCTCGGGCTTGCGGGTTTCTTCAAAGGTCGCGCCTTTGGGCTTCACCTGATGATGCCAGAGAGCAGCGCTGCCCCAGTCGCAGGTGAAGGGGGCGTTGTTCCAAGCGCCGAAGCCGGGTTCGTCGATGTAAACCGCGCCGGTTCCGCTGCCGCCGCCGTAGTCGGCGAGGGGCTGGATGGCCTCATCGTTGAAGTTTTTGTAGAGGCGCGGGTAGCCGTGGTCGTCGAGGCCGGTGAAGTGGTGGAAGCGCACGTTCCATCCGCCACCGTCGTTCGTGTTGTCGCGGGCGAACATGTCCATCAGCGGGCTGATGGCGACTTCGAGGATGTTGCGTGTGCCGGTGCTGTAGATTTCGAGGCCGGTGCCGTCGGGCCGCACGCGGATGACGCCGCCGCCGCGATGCTGGAGCGTTTTGCCATCCGTGCCCGTGGCCTTCAGGAAGCCGAAATCGCCGCCCGCAATGTAAAGCCAGCCGTCGATGCCGAGGCTGAGGCCGTTCGTGGTGTGATCCGCCGGGCGATCTTTGAAATCGAAGGCGATGCCTTTGACGAGGATGTTTTGCTTTTCAGCAACGCCGTCGTGATCGGCATCGATGAACTCGCTGAGGTGCGGCGGATGCACGAGGTAGAGCCGATCATGATCCCAAACGAGGCCGCGCGGGCTGTCCACCTCGCAGAAGACCTTCGTTTCATCGGCACGGCCATCGCCATCGAGATCGCGCAGGCGGATGATGCGTCCACGGTTAGGTTTGCGCTCCACAGAGCCGTTTCCGTCGGAGGAAACGTAAAGCGTGCCATCTGGCTCGGCGGCCAGGAAAACCGGGTAGTTCGCGGCGGTGCTGTTGGCGAAAAGCGTGACATCGAAGCCCTCGGCGACCTTCACGTCCTGCAAAATGGCCGCTTCTTCCTCCGGCGTGAGTTTGACGATCTTCGGCACGACGTTGCCGCCGTCTTTGCGGGGGTCAGTGGCCTGGTTGTATTCCTTCTGCTGCTCCGCGCTCAGCTTGGGCGCGATGGCTTTGATGCCGGGGCCTTTGAGCCGCACTTCGCGGATGCTGGCCCAGCCGCCGCTCTTTTTGCTGAGGGCATGAATCTTCACAAAACGGATGCCGTCGGCCTTGGCGAAGTCATTCGAGTAAGGCGCGTTCTTCTCGTTCGTGCTGCCATCCACGAGCGTGGTCCACGTCTTGCCATCGGTGCTGCCTTCGACTTTGAAGTGATACACGCCGTTGTTTTCCCAGGTGGTCTCGATGCCGGTGAGCGTCTGCGGCTTCTCCAGCTCAAGCTGCAACCACTGCGGATAATCCGGCCCGTTGGCGCACCAGCGGGTGCTTTCGTCATTGTCCACGGCACACCAGGCGAAGTTGTTCTTGCCCTTCTCTTCGCTACTCGCGGTCGCTTTGATGCCCATGGCGTCTTTCGGCACTAGCGGCGGCTTCGGAGCCTCGACCGGCTTTGCAGCTACAAACGTCACTTTGTTCTGCCCTTTGAACGGCGTGAGGAAATCCGGCGTGAGCTTGTCACAGGCCCAAAGCAGGCCGCGCGTGATCAAATCAAGGTAACGCGCATCGGCGACGGTTTCGGTGTTGTGACCGATGGTCGTGCTAAAGCTGCGGGCACCGGCTTTTTCGTTCGTCCAAGCCACGATGGCATCTACGGCCTTGCCTTTGACCATCTGGCGTCCCATGGCGAGCGGATGGGCGTCGAAGAGGTTCGCGTTGTTGTAGAGCTCTTCTTTGATCGTGGTCCAGTCGGCGAGCGTCTTGGTGATCGGGTGCTCTTTATCGACAAAAGTGATCGCGATGGGCTCCTGCGGTCCGTGGGAGTTCGATTGCAGGCCGAGGCGCTTGAACCAGCGATCCTCACCCGTGCGGAAGCTGTGCATGGCGCAGTGAAGCTGGATGCTGGGAATCGTCTTGTGGGCGTCCAGGATGCGCGCGAGCGTCTCCTTGTTGTTCATGCTCGCCGCGCACTCGTCGTGGATGATGATGTCGTATCCCTTCGCCCAATCCACCGTGTCATAGAGCGGCAACGGCGGGTTGGTGGACTTGTCGTCTGTCCAAATGACATCGACCTGCACGTTCGCGCGGCTTTGGATGCCTTTGGCGATGACCTCGTGCTGCTTCGCATAATCATGGCAGCAGCCGCCAGCGATGAGGAGGGCTTTCAGGGGCTCGGCGGCGGAGAGCGGAGAGCTGAGGGCGGAGAGGAAGACGAGAGCTAGGAGGCTGCGCATGGGAAACGAGGGCGCAGAAATCGCACAAAAGGAGGGGTTGCTATCAGAAAAGTAGAGGGACCACCTTGGGAGATGCCTCCAAAAGACGGCTGGGAGGTGCCTCGGGGGGCGCCTTTGCCATCAGCCGACGGCTGGGAGGTGCCACGGACGCTCTACTGCTTCTGCGGCGCGTCGAGGGTTAGGTAGGTGCGGCCTTGGGGTTCACCGTTGAGGACATTGAAGGACTCGATGCGCATCTCCTTGAGCACGGTGGCTCCATCCGCCTTCTGGATCTTGGTGACTTGGAAGCGCTTCACCATCTTGCTGAGCACATTGTAGGCCTCCATCTTGGCGACGCCTCCGCTGGCCTTCTCCACCCAGAGATCGACGGTGTAATACGGGCCTTTTTGATCCGGTGCGGTGACGCGGATGAGCCAGCACTTCACGCGGGCAGCGCCTAACCGGGCGTCGGCGTCCAGCATCTTCACGGTCTTCCAGTAGGTGAAGCGCAGGGAGAGGTCCTCATAATTAAAATCCATGCCGCGCACGGGGTCGGCGGAATTGGTGAGAGGTACGGGAGCGCTGCCGCCGGCCTTGACCTGCCAGAGAGTGGCGGGAGTGGTGGTGAGGTCGAGGTGGACGATCTCGGGCGGGGGATTTTTAAAGCGGAACCGCATGACGCTGCCGGTGAGGGTGAGTTCCAGAGGCTCGACTTTGCCTGTGTTGCTGTCCCGGAGTTCGCCGTTCATGCGGTGATTTTGCAGGGCGTAGCTGCGGCGGACGAGGACGAGCACCTGCTCGGCGGTGAGATTTGGTGGGTCCTCGGCACGCAGGGCGGGAGCACAGGTGGCGGCGAAGGCGGAGGCGAGCAAGTGGCGGCGGTTCATGGGGGAAATGGGCGCGCTTACGACACTGCGACGCGTGGCTTCATTCAATCGCGGCAGGCGGCGAACGCCAAAGAAATCTGTGGCGGTGAGGCGTGGCACCGGTTACTTCCCCGCTGAAGGCTGCCCTGTGGCGCCTGCCCCAGACACCAGAATGCACGGCATGTCATCCCTCCAGGCCATTCGCGACGCACTCGAGCAGTCGCCGGACAACGTATCTCTCCTGCTACTCTTTGGCCACACGTGCCTGGAGCAGCTCCATCTGGAGGATGCGCGGGAGAGCTTTGAGCGCGTGCTCTCGCTGGAACCTGATCACAGCGACGCGCAGCTCGGCGTGGCGCGGGTGCTTTTCCTGGAAGGTGAAAACTCCGGCGCTGCGGTGCGTGCGGAGCGTGTGCTTCAGCAAAACCCGACCGATGCGCAGGCCCACCTGCTGCTCAGCCGTGTGCATCTGGCGGAAGGTGACCGCCCGAAGGCCATCGAGCATTTCCAGAGCGCTGCACAAATCGACGGCACTCTCAGCGACCCAGCGCTCGAACGCGAGCTGGGCCAGACCGTGCGCGATGCCCGCCGCACCTCCCCGATTCCCGCCCAGGAGCCTGCCTCCCCCGATGGCATGGAGGATGGCGACACTGCGGCCGAGTTCCCGGATGACCTGCTCGATGATCCACCCTACGACTGGCGTCCCGAGACCTTTTATGCCCCCGGCGACCCAGGGCGCTTCGGCGTCACCTTCGCCGATGTCGGCGGCATGGAAGAGCTGAAGGAGGAGATCCGCCTGAAGATCATCTATCCGCTCCAGTTCCCTGATCTCTACAAAGCCTACGGCAAGCGCACCGGCGGAGGCATTCTGATCTATGGCCCTCCTGGATGTGGCAAGACGCTCATGCTCCGCGCCGTCGCGGGCGAGGTGCCGTGCAATTACCTCTCCGTCGGCCTCCACGAGATCTTTGATCCCTACTTCGGCAGCACAGAGCGGAACCTCCATCAGATCTTCGAGACGGCGCGCGCGAATGCTCCCTGCGTGCTCATCTTTGATGACCTCGACTCCCTGGCCCAGGACCGCCGCAACGTGCGGGAAAGCCAGCTCCGCAATCTGGTGAACCAGTTCCTCCACGAGATGGATGGCATGAGGGGTGAAAACCAGCGCGTGCTCATCATCGGTGCCACCAATCAGCCCTGGGCGCTCGATCCAGCGATCCGCCGCCCCGGCCGTTTTGACCAGGCCATCCTCGTGCCGCCGCCGGACGAGCCTGCTCGCGAGCAGATCATCTCCCTTTTGGCGAAGGACAAGCCCATCTCCAATCTCGACGCGCCCGCGCTCGTCGAGGCCACAGTCGGCTTCTCAGGGGCAGATCTGAAGTATGTCTTTGATCGTGCTGCCGAGATGACCCTCTCCGCCGCCATCCACAGCGGCCACTCCGTGCCCATCACCATGGACACCCTGCTGGCTGTCGCCCGTGGCCACACGCCGACCACACGCACTTGGTTTGAAGGTGCCCGCGAGCATGCCCAGCATGCCACACCGGACACCTACGCTACGGAAGCGCGGAAGTCACTCGGTGCGCCGTCCCAGCAGCAGCGCGAGCCCTGATCTGCCATGGCGTGGGTCTATCTCATCCTCGCCGGAGTATTGGAGATCGGCTGGGCCATAGGATTGAAGTATTCCGCCGGCTTCACCCGGCCCGGCCCCAGCGTCGCCACCGTGCTGACCATGATCGCCAGCTTCCTACTGCTGGCGCAGGCGCTGAAAACCATCCCCGTGGGCACCGGTTACGCCGTCTGGACGGGCATCGGAGCCGCAGGCACGGCCATCGTCGGCATGATCCTGCTCGGCGAGCCACGCGAAGTCGGGCGCATCCTCTGCGTGCTGCTCATCCTCAGTGGTGTCGTGGGGCTGAAGGTCCTCTCCTGATCCATCCGCGTCTCCGCCCTTGCGCCCCATTCCCGCGACCCTATGATCGCCGCATGGACATCCAAAAAATGATGAAACAGGTGCAGCAGATGCAGAGCCAGATGCAGAAGTCTCAGGCCGAGCTCGCCGCCCTCAACTTTGAAGCCACCGTCGCGGGTGGAAAGGTCGTCATCACCGCCAACGGTCAGGGAGAAATCCAGAGCGTGAAGATCGCCAAAGAGATCGTCGATCCCGAGGACGTGGACATGCTCCAAGATTTGGTTCTTTCCGCCGTCCAGCAGGTGCAGAAGAAGATCAAAGACACGCAGGCAGCCGAGATGGGCAAGCTGACCGGCGGACTCGACTTGCCGCCGGGGATGGGCTTCTGACCCAGACCCGCATGGTCATTCATGTGCACCACTGCGGAAGGGATCGCTCTCGGGTCAGCGACCAAAAGCGGCCTTCGCCTCCTCCGCCAGGATCTCCAGGCCTTCCTGCACGATGTGCTGCGGCTGGGAATATGTCAGGCGGAGGCATTCGTGGGGATGCTGCCACTCTTGATCGAGTCCATACGCGAAGTAATGACCAGGGATGACGAGGACCTTCCGGGCTTTCAGTCGGCGATAGAGTTCCGCTGCGGGAATGGGCAGCTTTTTCAACCAGAGCCAGAGGAAGAACGCGCCCTCCTGCGCATGCAGAGCCCAGGGCACATCGCTGCCGAGTGCATTGGCGAGCACGCCTTTGGCGAAGTCGGAACGCTGCTGGTAGAAGGGGCGGATCACTTCGCAGCCGAGACGAAGCATCTGGTTATCTGCGAGCAAGGGCGTGATTAAAGCCTGACCCACATTGCCATTCGCGAGCGAGGCGATGGCGTTCATGTTCGAAAGTGCTTTTACGATAGCTGGATCAGCCACGATCACCGCAGTGCGCACGCCGGGGAGGCCGACTTTGCTCAGGCTGATGCTGAAGATCATACCGGGCTCCCACGCGGGTCGCCAGTCGCCATGGATCACGCCGGGGAAAGGGTGGCCGTAGGCGTTGTCGATCATCAGCGGGATGCCGTGCTGGCGGGCGAGATCGCGGAGGCGGGTGAACTCGTCGGGCGTGATCACGTTGCCGGTCGGGTTCGTCGGGCAGGAGACGCACATGGCGGCGATGTCCGGCGTGAGGCGCAGCTTTTCGAAATCGACATGGTATTTGATCTCGTGCTCGCCGCGCTCTTCGATGCGCGGCAGCACGGCGGTGAACTGCCCTTCGCACAGCGCCTGATTCGCGTAGCCGATGTATTCGGGCAGCAGCGGGAAAAGGATGCGCCGTTTGCCGGTCGGTGAGTCGCCCGCGAGGAGATTGAAGAGCAGGAAGAAACCAGTCTGGCTGCTGGGCACGACGGCGATGTTTTCCCGCGTGACGTCCCAGCCGCATTCGCGTTTCAGGAAGCCCGCCATGGCCTCACGGAAGACAGGATTGCCGCCGGGTGGGTCGTAGTTGAGCAGCGTCCTGTCGAGCGCAGGCCCATCGGCCAGCATCTCGCTCATGCGCTGCCGCCAGATGGCCTGCACCTCGGGGATGGCCGCAGGCTGCCCGCCGCCGAGCATCCTCATGTCAGGGTAGAGCGTGAGCGCCTCACCGCAGTCATCCATGAGTTCCTGGATGCCGCTGGGACCGGCAAGACGGTTGCCGATGTCAGAAAAGGTAAGGGGAGTCGGGCTCATGGTCGGTAAACCATTGACGGCCTTGAACCCAACCTTGGCAATTCACGAAAACGATTTCCGCAGGTGACTTGGCAGGATGTTCAGCGCTTCACGATACTTCGCCACGGTGCGTCGGGCGACCTTGATCCCCTGCCCGTCGAGGATTTTTGCGAGTTTGTCATCGCTGAGAGGCTTCGACTTGGGCTCATTTTTGACGAGATCGGCGATGGCGTTTTTCACGCTGGTGTTGCTGAGGTCCTCGCCAGAATCGGTCTTCACGCCATGCCTGAAAAAGAACTTCAACTCGAAGACGCCATGAGGTGTGGCCATGTATTTGCCAGAGATAGCGCGACTGACCGTCGTCTCATGCACACCGACCTCATCGGCCACCTGGGCCATGTTCAGCGGGCGAAGAAAGCCGGTGCCCTTCTTTAAAAACTCCTGCTGATGGGCGAGGATCTGCACGGCGATCTTGAAGATCGTCTGCTGGCGCTGATGGATGCTGCGGATGAGGAATTTGCCGCTGCGGAGTTTGTCGCGGATGTAATTGCGCACCTCCGTGGTACTGCCCGGCTGGCTGATCATGTCCTTGTAGGCATTGCTCAGACGCAGGTGGGGGAGGTCGTCGTTGTTCATCACGGGCACCCATTCGCCTCCCTGGCGCTCGACGATGATGTCGGGGGTGACGTAGTTGTTGGAACTGGCGGTGAAACGCGAGGCAGGGCGGGGATCGAGCGTGCTGATGAAGTCCGAGGCGCGTGAGATCTGCTCGATCGGCACGCTCATCTTGCGGGCGAGGATGGGGTAGCGCTTGTTCGCCAGATCATCGAGATGGATGTCCACGAGACGGTAGGCGAGGCTCTGGCGCTTGCCGAGACGGTCGAGCTGGATGAGCAGGCATTCGCGCAGATCATCCGCACCGATGCCCACCGGGTCGAAGGTGGTGAGCAAGTCCTTGGCTTTCTGCAAACCATCCAGAGGAATGCTGTGCTGAAGACTTAACTCCTCCACGGGCGTGGTTAAAAAACCGCGATCATCAAGGCTACCAATAAGGAACTCCGTCAGTTTCACGACCTCAGGCTCCTGAGTCTCCGCCGTGCGGAGTTGGGAGATGAGGTGCTCCTGCAAGGTCGTGGGAGCCGAAATGCTGTCCATGAGGAACTGCCAGCGTTCCTGATCCTCCGAGGTGCGGCTGCTTGTCTGCATCCGGCTTTGAGCCCAGTATTCACGCCACTCGTCATCCATCTGGGAAATGATATCAAGCTCGTCGCGCTCCTCACGATTGTCCGGATCATCCGGGACGGCGTCATCCAGAGACACGTCAGGGCTCTCAAGTTCCAGCACAGGATTGATCTCCACCTCTTGCTGGATGATCTGACGCAATTCCAAGGTCGGCGCCTGCAGAATCTGAAGACTCTGCTGCATCTGCGGACCGATGGCGAGCTTCTGCGTCTGGGTCTGATATAGTCCTTGATCTGCCATGGTTGGGTTGGGGCCTCAGTGCGTTGGCCACTACCCTGTTTCACTGAGGCAGGTCGCTGGCAAGCAAAGACCGCGCCAATCTCCGTTTTATTTTTTGGACCCTCCGAACACCTGCTCCAGTGAACATGAGCTAGAATGGATGGCAACCGTGCTCAGAAAAGACACAGAGGCGCAGCGTGACAGCCCGGCCAGCGCGCGTAAACTCTGCCTCATGGCATTGTTGCTCGTCGAAAATCTCCAGGTTCATTTCCCCATCCGCACAGGATTCGGGAAGCGCGATGTCGTGAAGGCTGTCGATGGGGTGAGCTTCCAGATTCACCAGGGCAAAACACTCGGCCTCGTGGGTGAGAGCGGGAGCGGCAAGTCCACCGTCTCACGGGCGCTGCTCAAACTGATCCAGCCCACCGGCGGGCGGGCCGTTTACCGGGATCAGGAGATCTTCGCCATGCCGGAGGCGGCCTTCCGACCTCTGCGCAAAGAGATGCAGATGGTGTTTCAGGACCCGATCGGCTCGCTGAATCCGCGCATGACGGTCGAAGCCATCCTCGGTGAACCCCAGGAGATCCATTTCAAAGACCGCAGCCGCACCCAGCGTCGGGAGGCATCGGCAGTGCTGCTCAAGCGCGTGGGCCTGCCAGAGGAATCCCTCACACGTTACCCGCACGAATTCAGCGGCGGCCAGCGCCAGCGCATCGGCATCGCCCGCGCTCTGGCCGTGCAGCCGAAATTCCTAATCTGTGACGAGCCTGTCAGCGCGCTCGACGTGAGCGTGCAGGCATCCATCCTGAACCTCCTGAAGGATCTCCAGTCTGAGTTTGAGCTCACCTACCTCTTCATCGCCCATGATCTGGCCGTGGTGCGGCACATGAGCGATGACATCATCGTGATGAATCGCGGTGTCGTCGTCGAACACGGCAGCGCCGACGCGGTCTGTGAGAGTCCGCAGCACGAGTACACCCGCCGCCTGCTCGCCTCGATCCCTGTTCTTGGTTAGCCACCCTCCTTTTCATGACACCCCTTTTCAAAAAGTTCCTCGGCATCAATTGGATCCTCATGTTCACGCTCGCGGGGCTGCTCACCTTCGGCGTTTATGCGATCTTCAATGCCTCCTCCTTCCGTACCGATTCACCGCTCGGGCTGGACTCCAAATGGCGTGACCAGATTACCTGGATCGGCCTCGGTATTCCTTTCCTGATCGGAGCCGCCTTGATCGACTACAAATGGATCCGCTGGGCCTGCATCCCGCTCTACCTCGCAGGCATCGCCGGACTCGTTTACCTGGAGATCTTCGGTGTCGAAGTGAAGGGAAACAAAGCCTGGGTCGAAATGGCAGGTCAGCGCGTGCAGCCCTCCCAGTTCGCCATCATGGCGGGCATCATCATGCTTGCCGTTGTCTTCGGCGAACTGCCGCGCATCTGGCGCGTCTTCCGGCATCCCTGGCTGCGCATTATCGTCGGCGGCATCCTGGCGGGCATCCCAGCGGGGATGGTCATCAAGGAGGACTTCGGTTCCGGCCTTGTCTGGGGGCCGGTCTTTCTGGCCATGCTCATCGTCGGCAGCATCCCCTTCCGCTACATCATTACCATGATTCTCTCCGCCCTCTGCGTGGTACCGATCATGTACTTCTTTGTCCTCAAGCCCTACCAGCAGGCCCGCATCGACACGACGTGGTACCTGCTCACCAACCAGATGGACAAAGTGGACACACGAGGTGATGGCTGGGTGCCGAACTACGTCCAGACTGCCGTGGCCTCCGCAGGGTTTGAAGGCAAGGGCCCCCTCTCCTCCAAAGTGGCCGAGCAGCGGTCCATCCATCGCATGTTCTTCCCGGAAGGTGAGGCTCACAGTGACTTCATCTTCGGCGTCGTCTGTGAGGAGTTTGGCTTCCGTGGTGCGGTGCTGCTGCTCTCAGGCATCGGACTGCTCCTGCTGCAGGGTGTCTTCGTCGCTTTCTCCGCACGTGATCAGGTCGGACGGCTCATCGTCGTCGGCGTGACGGCCATGTTCTTCGCCCACACCTTCCAGAACGCTGGCATGAATCTCTGCATGCTGCCCGTCATCGGCCTGCCCATGCCTTTCATCAGCTACGGCGGCACCTTCATGATCGTGACACTCTTCCTCATGGGCATGCTGCAAAGCGTCTGGGTCCACCGGAACATCTCGCCCGTCAAAAAAGCAGGCTCTGCTGGTCGTGAAGTCGAGTTTGACGAGGACGACGACTGAGTCGCCTCACACGCCCGCAATCCCACGCGCCAAAGCCACATCGGCTTCGATCTGCGCGCGCAGTTCTGTGATGCCCGCAAACTTCTGCTCGGGGCGAATGAAGTCACCCAGCGTGACTTCGAGCTTCTGCCCATATAGATCACCGCTCCAGTCGAACACATGAACTTCGAACGAGGGCTCAGCGTCGCCAGTTTCCACCGTCGGACGCACCCCGAGATTGGCGATGCCAGGCCTCATCTCCCCTTCGATTTCCACCCGCACCGCATACACGCCAAAGGGCGGCAGCAGTTCCGCTTCGGGACGCACATTCGCCGTGGGAAAGCCGAGCTGGTGAGCGAGTTCGCGTCCATGCATCACCTCTCCATAAAGCGCGTAATCGCGGCCCAAATGGCGTGCGGCTTTGATCAAATCACCGCTAGACACCGCATCGCGGATGAGCGTACTGCTCACCACCTCACCATCGACACGGATCGGCGGCACGCCATACACCGCGAAGTCCTCACGCTCGCCGTGCTCCATGAGCAGGTGGATGTTACCACTGCGACCTTTGCCAAAGCTCCAGCCGTAGCCGACCGAGATGCAACCCAGCGGCTTGCAGTCGCGAGTGAGTGTTTCTAAAAACAGTGCAGCAGGTGTCGCAGCCGTGATTTCATCGAAGGGGCAGAGCAACGCCGTGTTCACGCCCATGCGCTTTAGCAAAACTTCACGGTAAGCCGTGCCGCAGAGCCGCTTTGGCTCAGTGCCAGGACGCAACACCGCCAGCGGATGCGGCTCAAAACTCATCACTACCGCGGTGCCATGATGCTGGGCGGCATGCTCCTGCGCCGCACGAATGACCTCCTGATGTCCGAGATGAAGTCCATCAAAAACACCAATCGCCAAAGCCACGGGTCCGGGAACGGAAGCGAGTTGATCGAGCGAGCGGAGAACAGTCATGGATGTGCTGCCTTTACCGTGACGGGATCGACGTGCAAGCGAAGCGAAACCACTCGACCCTTGATTTGAGCGTGTGAAATGATCGTCACTCTATTGCTGGGAAATCTGCGAATGCGCCTGAAGGCTAGCAAAATCAAGGTTTGCAGCATGATCTACTCATTCTTCCAGTTTCGACACTGTCGGAATCGTCGCTTGGGATGAGAGAAAATCGGTTCCTATGAGCAGGCGTATGAATCCCCCCCGCTTCATCGCATCGCTATTTTGCATCCCCTTGCTCGCATCGTCCCAGACCATCGAGTTTGGCAACGTCAACGTCGTCCAGAACGACTCTGGCACGACAGCCAGCTCGGTGACGCTTACCAAAGGGCCTGGCAGCACGAACAACTTCAGCATCCTCGGCGGCAATCGCGGGGACTATGACGTGAGCTTTGGCTCGGCGAATGATGCCGCCAATGGCGTGATGATCTCTTCCGTGTCTCAGAATGGCCGGGATAACACAGCGGCGGGTGACACGATCGGACTGTTCTATGCAAGCAGTGCGAGCGACTATGTAGGCAGCGGCTTCGCAAACAAGTATTGGATTCCAGTCTTCCGCACGGCTCAGGGGGATGAGGTGAACATCAATGTCGCCTGTGCCTGGTTCCCTTACAACACATGGCTGGGCGGGTTCGTCCGCAATGCCACTGGAACCAACGGTGGTGCGAACAACACATTTGCCGGAAGCCCCAGCATCACGTTGGGCACACACTTCATCGACGGCACGACGACGGGCATTTCCACAGTGAATCTTACTTCGCTGAGCGCGAGTTCCGCGAATGGCGTGCTGCTGGTCAATCACGCGAAGAACGAGGACAACTACGCCGCGTCTCGTGCCAATGCGGATGGTTCATTCACCGTCTGGACGCATGACAACGGGACCAACGGTGGCAGCTATGAGCAGGACCCCGTGGCTTTCGTTTACATCCCATCCTCGGCCGTCGGCACGAATCAACTCGTCGCCATGGGCCGCGTAAACAGTGGCGCGACGACGGATGTGAGCGCAGGTACCTTTACCCTGACAAAGGGAGGTGTCGGTCAGTGGTATCTGTCCATTCCTGATCAAAACAACACCACGGGTGTTCTCATCATCAGCCCCGAAGGCGGTGGCACAAACACAGCGGACAACGTGGTTTCGTATCAGTGGGACGTGACCAACAGCCGCTGGGTGATCGAAAGCCGCGATCTAAGCGGAGCCACGGTTCAGCCAACTTTGCAGGATGGCGCTTCGGCTGGTGAGGACATGTTCAGCTTTGCCTTCTTTGCCACGCCAAACATGGCACCCGTCGCCAGCATCTCGGCACCTGTCATCGAGAGTTACGTTGGCCCAGCCACCTTCACTCTTGAGGCGACGGCTAGTGATGCCGACGGCACCATCACCAAGGTCGAGTTCCTTCGCAATGGTGTCGTCGTCGGCACGGACAATGCGGCCCCCTTCACGCTGACCGAGAGTGGTTTGACCAATGGTGCCTACAACTACATCGCCCGCGCCACGGATGACCTCGGCGGCACCGGCTCCAGCTTGGTGAAGGTGATCAATGTCACCTTTGATCCCAACAATCTCCCAGCCAACACAGCCATCGCCTTTGATGGTGCCAACGACTATGTCACGATGGGGCCGGCACCTGAATTGAACGTCGGCGGACCACCGCCGATCACTGGCTTCACGCTTGAGTGC
>JBIKIA010000457.1:0-4194 GCA_044361885.1 Prosthecobacter sp.
TGCTCCAGCCACTCCCGCTGCGTGCGCCGCCAGAGAGTCCAGCGACGACGGATAAGGTGCCCAATCTGCGAGATGATGGTAGGCAGTGGGGATGGCACTGGATACTCGATCTCAGGTTTCGAGGCTGTGTTGGTTTCACGCCGAGCTTCGGTTTCATCGTGGGCCTCGACTTCGGCTTCGGTGGGCTCCTCGAAGGGCTTGCCAAGATCACCGAGCTTGAATGCCTCATAATACTGGTCGCGATGCCGTGACCATGACTCACCCCAGCGCTCGGCGGGCCGTTTTGCCAAACGTGGATACAACTCCTCGACATTCGTGATACTGAAGTAGTGAGCCACCGCGCGCGCAGGTCCATGGAAACAAATCCTCCCTTCATGCAGAATGAGCACTGAGTCATAGGTACTCAGGTTTGCCAAGCTCTGGCTGGCGTGGACGACGATGCGCCCCGGCAGATCCGCCACGACGTATTTCAGCAGTGCCGCCATCTCCTGCTCCGACTTCACATCGAGCCCGTCTGTAAACTCGTCACACAGCACCAGCGGCGCATCACTTGGAAGCGCGAGCGCCAGCTTCAAACGACGACGCTGCGGCAGCGACAAGGTGTTGACTCGATGAGAAGCCACTGTTTCCAACCCCATGCCGACGAGTAGATGGGAGACCTTGTCCACCCTCGTCTCATTATCCTGACCTGCCACTCGGAGAATGAGGGCGCTCATCATCGACTCACGGACCGTGAGCACACTGATGAGACCTTCGTCATGGGCAGCGACGAGACCCAGACTGTTCGGGTGGATCGGCATCAGCGCTGTGTCGTGCCCTTGGAATCGAATCTCGCCCACTGTCGGTGACTCTAAACCAGCGAGCAGATGAATCAGGGTGCTTTTGCCACTGCCAGGAGCGCCGATAACGCCCAGCAGATGTCCCGTGGGAACAGCGAGACAGAGCGCATCAAGCACTGGCCCATCAGAGACCCGAGTCTTCGTGGGGAGGTAGGAAAGGTTCAGGACTTCCAGCATGGCCCCATCAAAGATAGCTGCCTGACAAACACAACCACCAAGTCCTCAGCCAGCAGTGCTCATGAACAAGAACCATTCGCAGGATTGAGTTTGCCGCGAGCCTGGATTGATGAATGAATGCGCCACACCATGCTGAAACTTCTTCTATGCCTCTCCCTGCCTCTTTATCTCCTCGATCAATGGTCGAAGAGCTGGATCGTGATAAACTTCGATCTCCACGGGCGTGAGGATGAGGTGATCAAAGGCACATTCTGGCTGCATCATACGGCGAACACAGGCGTGGCCTTTGGCATGTTCAATGGCACGCAATACGCGAACTACGCCTTCACCTTCATCTCACTCAGCGCGCTGGCCTTCCTGATCTGGGGCACGCGGACAAACATGTTTCCTGGCAAACTCAGCCGCACCGCCGTGGCCCTTATCATCTCCGGCATCTTCGGTAATCTCACCGACCGCCTCTTCCGCCGTGGTGATGACGGCGTGCTTTTCGGTGGTGGTTTCCTTGATGGCTACGTCGTCGATTTCCTCCGTTTCGACTTCGGCTTCTGGCCCTTCAATCCCTGGCCTTCATTCAATGTCGCTGACTCCTGTGTCGTCGTGGCCGCCATTCTGCTGGGCATCGCTTCATTCGTGGAGCAGCCACCGCAGAAGCCCGTGGTGAAAAGTTAAGTGGCTGTCATACATCCCCACGTCCCGGATCACTCACTGGGAAATGAATGGAGCGCGAAACTGCCGACCAACTCGAAGCCCTGCACCCCGACGCCTTTGGCTGGGCACTGCACTGCTGTGGTGGGGATCATTCCCGGGCGGAGGAGGTGCTGCAAAACTCTTATCTCAAAGCGGCTGCGGGACGAGCGGTCTTCTCGGGGGCTTCGAGCTTCAAGACTTGGTGGTTCGGGGTCATTCGCTTCACGGCGCACGAGGAGTTTCGGCGACTGCGCTATCGGGAGTCAATGCTGGGGAAGCTCTTGAATCAACTGGCGGGCGATCAGCACGACACCCGGCCATCGCCATCGGGGCAGGTGGAGCTGGACGAACAAACAGCACAGCTCCGTCAGGCGCTCGCCCAGCTTCCGGCACGTCAGGCGGAGGTGCTGCACCTCGTCTTTTATCAAGATCTCTCCATCAGCGAGGCGGCGGCGATCATGAAGGTCGGCCTCGGTTCCGCGCGCCAACATTACGAACGCGGGAAGGCACGCCTGCGTTCCCTGCTTCAAACCAACTCAGCTCATGAACACTGATCACGATCTACGCGAACATTTCGCGCACCAGCGCCACTCGGATCACGAGCACGCGCCCGCCTGGAATCCACGCCACCTTGAGGTGCCAGCCATGCGCACCACTTGGCATCTGCCACTCTGGCTGCCAATCACTGCGGCAGCTTGTATGCTGCTGAGCTTTGTGTGGCTGCGTGATGCCGCACCCACGGCGGACCTCACCGCGATGCCCGAGTTCTTCACCCCACATGGCGAGCCTTTGTTCGCCAGCCTCTCGCCAACGACCCCCAGCGATTCCTTCCTGCCCATCCACCTCACCATCCAACTGCCATGAAACCCATCCTCATCCTCATCAGCACTGCTGTCCTCGCATACGCCGGACCTGAAGTCTGGCTGCAAAGCGGTCTTGTCACCCCCGAGACCATCGCTTCCCTCAAATCCGAACTCGACCTCACCCCCGAGCAGGAAGAGAAAATGCAATCCATCGTCACCGCTGCACGCAGCGAAGGTGAGCCGCTCGAACAAGCCGTGCGCGAGCAGCAGAAGGCTCTCAACGAACTGCTGCGCAATCGTGAAACTACCACCGACTCTGCCAGCGCCGCTTTGACCAAACTGCTGGAAGCAGAGGCACCCGTGAAGCAACTCCAGCTACGTGCCCTGATCCAGCTCCGCGATGTGCTGACACCTGAGCAGCAAAAGAAAGCGGTGAAGCTCGCTCCAGGCCGAGTGGCGAAGAGTGATGGTATCGAACTGCGTGTGAAGCAGAAGGCCGAGAAGTTGCGTGCAGCCGTCGAGTCGCTCGGTGTCAAACCCACAAATGCAATGAGCGAGCGCGGAGCCGAGATCGAAGCCATGATCAGCGCTGGCGACTGGAAGACCGCCGATGCAGCCATCGACAAGCTCACGCAGGAAAGCGGTGCGGATGAACCCGAGAGCACGACGGAGGTGGACTACTCCCAGTTCGAGCCGGGCAACATCGATCTCGAAGTGCTCAAGGAACGCTATCAAACCGTGCAGGACAAAGGACAGGCCGTCATCTCCATCCCGATGGTCCGCCAGTTCTTGAAGGCGAAAGAAGCCTTTGAAGAAGCCAAGGCTGGGCAAGATGCCGAGAAGATCGGTCGCATCCTAGCCTGGGCAGAACAGCAGCTTGAGAAACTCGCCGCCAAGTAATCCATGCGCGACATCCTCGCTCTCAGTTTGGCCATTCAGATCGCCCGTAACCAGAGCGATCGCTCACTAGGCTTAAGGAGGTCAAAATGCTGATGAGCACCTTCAAAGGCACTATCCAGTCGCACCATTTCACAGCACAGCCAGCCACCCATTCAAGTCATTCCAAGCCCAAAAACAAAACCCACCCCGGCGCTTGGATGCCAAGATGGGTTTGCTGATTTCGTTAGTCGTTATTCAAATCACTTCGCCAGATCGAAGCGATCTAGGTTCATGACCTTGGTCCAGGCGGCGGCGAAGTCGGTGACGAACTTCTCTTTGGCATCGGCGCTGGCATAGACTTCGGCGGTGGCGCGGAGTTGGGAGTTGGAACCGAAGACGAGGTCCACGGAGGTAGCCATCCACTTCGCTGCGCCGCTTTCGCGGTCGGTGCCTTCATAGAAGTGCTTGCAGCGGGGCGAGACCTTCCACTCGTTCTCGATGCTGAGCAGGTTCACGAAGAAGTCGTTGGTGAGAGCACCGCGATTCTTGGTGAGCACGCCGAGGTCGGGATGACCGACGGTGGTGCCGAGCGCTCTCATGCCGCCGATGAGCACGGTCATCTCAGGAACGGAGAGCGTGAGCAACTGGGCGCGGTCCACGAGGTTCTCGGGCGCTGGGCGGTCGAGTTCGTGGCCGAGGTAGTTGCGGAAGCCGTCGTTCTTGGGTTCAAGAACGGCGAAGGATTCGACATCGGTCTGATCCTGCGTGGCGTCCACGCGACCTGGGCTGAAAGCCACCGTCACATCGTG
>JBIKIA010000458.1:0-4182 GCA_044361885.1 Prosthecobacter sp.
CAGGCGATCCGGTGCTCGCCGCACTCGCCCAGTGAAAGCGTCTTGCCTGAGGAAGTTCCCACGCCTTCATGGCGCACCCATGCGCGCCCTCCTTCCTCTCCTTGGTCTCGTTTCCATCCTTCAGGCAAAGGACATCCCCGTCACTGATCCCGCCGCGCTGCCTGCTGCACAGCCTGGCGACAGCCTGATCCTACCCGAAGGCGAGTTTCGTGACGTGGAGCTTATCCTCATCGGCACCGGCACGAAGGCTGCGCCGATCACGCTGAAAGCCGCCGTGCCTGGCAAAACAATCTTCACCGGCAAAAGCACGCTCCGTCTCACGGGCGAGCATCTCGTCATCGACGGTCTGCATTTTAAAGAGCCTGATCCGAGCGTCGGCGACCTCATCCTCTTCCGCAAAGATTCCAAAACGCTGGCCAATCATTGTCAGCTAACGAACTGCGCCATCACCAGCACACTGAAGGAAGATGGCTCGAAAGAGTCCCGCTGGCTCGGCCTCTACGGCACCGGCCACCGCGTGGACCATTGCAGCTTCTCCGGCAAGACAGGGAAGGGGACCACCTTCGTCGTCTGGCTTGGCAAAGAGGGAGACGGGAAGCACCAGATCGATCACAACTACTTCGGCCCGCGTGAGAAGCTCGGCAAGAACGGCGGCGAAACCATCCGCCTCGGCGACAGCAAGACCTCCATGATGACCGCCGCCTGCATCGTCGAGCACAACCTCTTCGAGAAGTGCAATGGCGAGGCCGAGTGCATCTCGAACAAGTCCTGCGGCAATCTTTACCGGGAGAACACCTTTCTCGAAGTCGGCGGAACCCTGACGCTGCGTCACGGCAACGGCTGCACCGTCGAGCGCAACGCTTTCATCGGCAATGAAGTCAACGGCACCGGCGGCATCCGCATTATCGGGGAGGATCACCTCGTGCGGGACAACTACCTCGAAAACCTCACCGGCGACAAAGCCCGCTCCTCCATCTGCCTCATGCTTGGCGTGCCGAACTCACCCGCGAACCGCTACTTCCAGGTCCAGCGTGCCAAGATCACCGGCAACACCCTCGTCAATTGCGAGCACCCCATCACCATCGGCGTCAGCGATGGCAAAGACGCCTCGCTGGCCCCCATCGACACCGTCTTTGAGGGCAATCAAATCGCCTCCCCCAAGCACACCCTCATCGAAGCCCTCTGCGACCTCGGCGGCATCACCTGGAAAGCCAACACCGTCGCCGTCAAAGACCTCGGCATCCCCGCCACAGCGGGCATCGAGCTCGGCGAGCCAAAGATTGCCAAGCTCAAGCCCATCGCCCGCAGCGAAGTGGGCGCGACCTGGTGATCAAGCTATAGTGCTGATGAGCGGAACCCCGCAAACCTTGCTGACATGAGCCACTAGAGGAGGGTGTCCGACGACGCACATGCTCCAAGCCCAGAAATGCCAGCTTCAACGGGTGATGTTGAATCCTATGGACGGGACCTTGCAGCTTCAATCTGACAGGTTGAAGCCATGAATCAGCGCGGCCTAGCTTCAATCTCCGACCTTGTAGCGATGGAGAAAGAAAGTTTAGCTTCAATGTCTGAAGTTGAAGCTAGTTTCTGCCAAACTGTGGCTTCAATTTGGCAGGTTGAATCGACGAATCACTGACCTGGGTACTCAGCAGACGGTTTGTTAGCTTCAAAACGCGAGGTTGAAGCTAGGGAATTGGTTTCGGGACGTGCCGTGATGCCTCTTTTTCAGTCATTAAAACCCCGGCAAGGCGGCCTTGGAGTCAATTTAGACTTGTGTTGCTTTGGGTAATTGTTATAAATACCATATTATCAGTATTTATTTCGGTAATGCTGAGAACGTATCGAACCCAAAGCCTTCACGACCATGAACTCGTCTGATTTGCCTGATTTCGTCGCCCGTCCCCAAGGGATCGAGGCCCATTCTCTGCCGCTCCTGGCTTGGAGCATGTCCGGGACGCGCCTGCCCACAGGTCCCTCACGGTCTGGCCTCTCCATCTCCTCCGTGCTGCAGAGTGATGGTGCCAAGGTGGCGATGAAGCTCTTTGGCAGACCTGATGTGGACCTGCTCAGCTTTGCCCGCATTCACTTTCTGGCCATGGCGGACAATGGGTATTTCCTGGAGCCGATGCCGAGTCAGGAGACCTTTGCCACGGTGCTGGGCGACTTTGAAGGAAGCCTCATGGCTGTGGAGGCGCTACGGACGGCGCTGAAGGAGGCGCTGGCCCACAAGGATGCTCTCCGTGCCCTGCTGGAGCAGACGCTGGACCAGAGATCCTGCTACGTGCAGGCCGCGAGCAATGGCAACAGGGCCGTGATGATGACCTCCGCCCTGGGGGTGCAAAGGAAGCGCCACAAGGTGGGCCCACTCGATCCGCCACTCGGCCTGCGTGTGATCCCAGGTCCATCCGAGGGTGAAGTCATCCTCACCTGGGGAAAGGTGAAGCACGCCACCGTTTATCTGCTGAAGTATGGCCCCGAAGGAGAAGTCCCCGAGGTGATGGGACTGAACGGGCGTCGGAAACGCATCCTGAAGTTGCCAGTGCTGGATGTGCCGTATGTCTTCAGCATCGCCGCGAGCGGCTCATCCGGAGTGAGCAGCTACAGTCCGCCGGTGAGACTGATGGTGCGATGAAGACGTTTTTAGTGCAGAAGGTACCCCGACTTTTCCTGGGCGCTTTCGTCCTGCATTCAAAACTTCGGCAAGGCTGGGATGTGTATTTGCTCGATGTGCTGGGACTGGTGGCTCGTTTCGGCAGAGTTGCTGGGTAGATCTCCATGCCGGAGGCATGGTGGCCGGTAGCCGGTGGTGACGTCGCCTGGATGCCGCCCTGAAGCACTTGATCGCCCTCCGGGAAGCCCGCGTCATCATCACCCGCCCCGACCCCGTGGACTCCCGCCGCCAGCTCTACACCCTGGCCGAGCACATCCCCGTGCAGAAATCCGAATTGGGTCCGGTGCAGATGGACTTCGGCTGCTGCCTGCTGCGGCTGTGAGACAGAGGTGTTGCTGGAGAAGAGGTGGACTCTGCCGAGAAGGAAACATTCCAGGCAAGCCTATGTGTGATTATTTACTCGTCACACCAGGGGGCTCTCCTCTAATAAAACAGTGTCAAACCCTCCCGCATTCATGCCGCACTTAGCACGGGCCTGCCGGAGCCCAAACACTCTCCATCCTCCGCCCAGTCATGGAATCCCCGCTCAAACCGGTTCAAGGTCTCTTCATCTGCCTCGTCCTCGCTTTGCTGCTCAGCCCGCCCGCTGTCACCGCAGCCCCGATCTCCGGCACGAAATCCGTCGGGCCCACGGGTGACTACATCTCCCTCACCGCCGCCATTGCGGACATTCAGGCGCAGACTCTGGGCGGAGCACTCGTGCTGGAGTTGCAGGCCACCTACTTGAGTGGCGTCGAGACCTTCCCGCTCACTCTCTCGGCGCTCAATGGCGCAAGTGTGGTGAACACACTCACCATCCGCCCAGCCAGCGGCGCGACGGCGCTATCCATCTCCAGTGCAGACACCACGACGGCGACGGTGGATTTAAATAGCGCAAAGTTTGTGACCATCGACGGGCGGCCCGGCGGCATGGGCAGCCATGCCGGGAGTGGCGGCGGCTCGGTCTCCCAGCTCACCATTGAGAACACCAGCACCACCGGCGTGGCACTGCGCTTCATCAATGAGGCCAGCGGCAACACCCTCCGCTACACCACGCTCCGGGGGGTGAACACCAGCGCCAGCAGCGGCACGGTTCTCTTCAGCACCACCACGGGCGCGAACGGCAACGACAACAACACTCTGGACCACTGCGATATCCGCGAAGGCGCGAGCACTCCGGCCAACGGCATCTACTCGTTCGGCTCCACCAGCATCTTGGCGAACTACAACAGCGGTAACTCCGTCTCCAGCTGCAATGTCTTTAACTTCTACGCCGCAACGGCAGTGGATGCAGCAGGTGTGAGGCTCGAAACTGGCAACACCGACTGGATCATCACCGGTAACAGCTTCTACCAAACCTCCATCCGCGCAGCGGTCGGGGCGAATGTCCGGGCTATCTATGTGTACAAAGCTTCGGGCAATTACCTTGGTGAAAACTTTACGGTATCGGGCAACTTCATCGGCGGCAGCGAGCCGAATGCAGGTGGTGCGCCATGGACCACGACCGGGACATCGGTGGAGTATCTGTTCCG
>JBIKIA010000459.1:0-4181 GCA_044361885.1 Prosthecobacter sp.
TTCGTCACAATACGCTCAAATGTGTCGGGATTGTGAGAATATGGAACGATGCGCCCTTATGTGACGACTTGTGTCACAGTGGTAAGGCGTTCATTTGCAAAGCAAAACATCTCCCAGGCCTATCCCTAAATACCAATGTGACAAAGATGTAACATTGGAAGTCTGGCTAACAACGTGACGAATCCGATACATGTCGAGGTTGTCACCTGCGTCATTCAGATTCGCTGGCGGTCAATCCTTCCCACGCATCCACGTTCCCACAACCCCATGCTCCGCATCAACCTGACCCGCACTCGCTGGAGGCTCCTTAGCCTCTTTACTGCCGCCACGGTGGCACTCACACCCGCATCTCCATTGCTCGCCAGTCAGGCGATGGAGCAACTCTTCGGCCTCATGAAGGCCAAAGGCAGCATCACTCAGGCAGAGCACGACATGCTTGTGGCGACAATGCGTGCCGATGAAGCGAAGGCCACTGCGACCTTTCCTGACACTACACCTGCGGTCGCTAGCGCACCTGCCAGCTCGAATGCCGCGCTCGAACAGCGTCTCGCGGCTCAAGATGCGCGCATTAAGCAGCTCGAGTCTGCTTTGAATGGCACGAAGTCGAAGGTGGATCAAATCACCGCCGCCAGCACGCCGCCCGAATCCGGACTCGCCAGCAAGATAGAGAAGCTCGAAGATGTGCTCATGGGTACCAAGGGGCAGGTGGAGGAACTCTCCAAGATCACTGATAACACCTCCCCCTCCACAGTCACCAAGGCAGAGATCGACGACTTGCTCGCCGACAAATGGTATGAGCACCTCAAGCCGCGTGGTTACATCCAGTTCCGTGGCTATTCGATGTTTGAGGGCAATGGCCCTGACTATCACCAGCCCAATGACTCCAACATCGCCAATGACGACGCTCTCTTTGGCATCCGCCGTGGTCGTTTCATCTGGAGTGGTGACATTACCAGCCATCTTTATTACTATGCCCAGGCAGATTACATGGCTGGTCTCGGAGGCGCGAATGTCCTTCAGGCCCGCGACATGTACGCGGACATCTCCCTTGATCCCGCCCGCGAGTTCCGCGTCCGCTTCGGCCTCTCCAAGGTGCCCTACGGCTGGTCAAACCTCCAGTCCTCCCAGAACCGCCTAGCCCTGGAGCGCACGGATTCCATGAATTCCGCCGTCGAAGGCGAGCGCGATATCGGCGCCTACCTCATGTGGGCTCCTTATGAGATCCGCAACCGCTTCAAAGACCTCGTCAAAATGGGCCTGCGCGGCTCGGGTGACTACGGCATGGTCGCCATCGGTGCCTACAACGGCCAAGGCATCAATAACAACGACAAGAACGGCCAGCCCCACTTCGTGGCCCGCGCCTCCTATCCGTTCGAACTGCCCAACGGACAGTTCATCGAGTTCGGCATCAATGGCTACACGGGCAATTACGTCCCCACCGCCGCGAAGATCGGCAAACTCGCTGCTCCCACCTTCAATGCCCGTGGCGTCAAAGATCAGCGCGTCGGCATCTCCGCCATTGTGTACCCACAGCCCTTTGGTCTCGAAGCCGAGTGGAACTGGGGCAATGGCCCTGTGCTCAGCGATGACATGAGTGCGATCGAGTCCGGCAAGCTCATGGGCGGCTACGTCCAGGCCAGCTACCGCCACATCTTCACCAATCAGGCCGAGCTCATCCCCTTCGTCCGCTATCAATACAACGACGGCGGCCGCAAATTCGCCGTCAATGCCCCGCGCAGCAACGTGGACGAAGTCGCCATCGGCCTGCGCTACATCCCCTATCCTGAACTGGAGCTGACGCTGCAATACAGCCGTGGCGAGCGCACCAATACCGCCGTGGCCCCTTACGATCAGACCGATGCGAACTACATCGGCCTCCAGGCGCAAATCAACTTCTGATCCGTTTGCCCCACCCCTCCTCGATCCCCGTGCCCACCAGCACGGGGATTCTTTTTTAAACACGGCTTGTTGCAAATTTGAGACGGGCAGACTTCGGCTTGTGCTGGCCGAGCCAATTATAGGATTGCCACTTCGCGGCGATTTTGATAATTCGTTGATTATGAGACTCCCGCTCATGCATCGACGCACCTTTCTGGCATCCACTCTTCCCGCGCTCGTCGGCTCAGCCTGGGGCTCGGAATCGCGGATCGCCCCACGAGGTGTGCCACGGTATCAAGAGCCCCTTGAGTTCGACCTCAATGACCTTGAGCCCTACTTGGACTCCCGCACGCTCAAGATTCACTTCCACGAGCACCATGCTCGGCATGTGACCCTGTTTAACCAAGCTCTGGACGAGGTGGAGCTTTCTGTTGGCAATGTCAGTTCGCTCATGCCGTGCATTCTGAGCATGAATCGTCCGCCTCAGCACCGCCGGTCCATCCTCACCCTCAGCATCGCTCATACAAAACCCGCGACAGGGGTGCAGTCACCACTTCCCGAAGAAGTGCAGCAGGCCATCCGTCTCCATGGCGGTGCCCACGTCAATCACACCGCCTTCTGGCGCTTTCTCGCACCGCCGGACAAAACCCCAGATGGGCCGGATGGCAAGGCTGCGCAGGCCATCGATGAGGAGTTCGGCACGCTCAGCCAGTTCAAAGAGGCCTTCACCGAGGCCGCCATGAATCACGCTGGCTCCGGCTGGGCTTGGCTCGTTTACCGCCCCGACCAGAAGCTCGTCATCACCACCACCAAGAACGAGGACAACCCCCTCATGAATGAGTTCGTGGACTGGCAGGAGCAAGGCCGCCCCATCCTCGCGCTCGATCTCTGGGAGCACGCCTACTACCTCAAGTACAAGAACAACCGCCGCGCCTACATCGACGCCTGGTGGCGTGTGGTGAACTGGAACTTCGTCTCCAAAGCCCACGCCATCTGCCGCGGCATCCACGGCCATTGAGGTCGCTGTCCCCTTTCTCTTTTTGGCTGGCGCAACTAGCCCCCGCTGTGACACGTTTGGTCATCACCCCCCATGATGTCCAGCCTCCGCCTCCTCTGCCTCGCCATCGCCGCCAGCGCCTCCGCCCAGACACCCGGTGACTGGGCCCACTCACGCGGCAGCGAGTCCATGACCGGCCTCTCTCCCGTCGAGCTTCGCTTCCCCCTGGAGCTCGCCTGGCAGCACTCCATGATGGCCAAGCCCAAAGGCCAGGCCGAGATGCTCGTCAGTGGGGCCGTCGTCCGTGCGGGCAAAGTGTATGTCGGCTGCAAAGACGGCCAGTTCCGTTGTCTCGACCTCGCCAAGGGGGACAAGCTCTGGCAGGCCGAGGGCAAAGGAGCCTTCGATGGAGCCGCCGCCTTTGCCGGGGACCTCGTCATCGCCGGGTGCCAGGACGGCTTCGTCTATGCCTGGAATGCCGACACCGGCAA
Organism: Prosthecobacter sp.; assembly: GCA_044361885.1. Taxonomy (GTDB): domain Bacteria; phylum Verrucomicrobiota; class Verrucomicrobiia; order Verrucomicrobiales; family Verrucomicrobiaceae; genus Prosthecobacter. The sequence continues at coordinate 3,367 of JBIKIA010000459.1, forward strand.
GGAGGCCTGGAAGTTCGAGACCGACGCCGAGATCCACGCCGCCGCCAACGTCTGGACCGACCCCGCCACCCAGGCCCAAAAAGTCCTCATCGGCAGCTACGACTACAACGTTTACTGCCTCGACGCCAAGACCGGCAAGAAGGACTGGGCCGCCGAGACCGGCTACTACATCAACGGCGGCTCCGCCGTCGGCGACGGCATGGTCGTCTTCGGTGGCTGCGACAGCGTCCTCCACGTCCATGATGTCAAAACCGGCAAGGAAGTCCGCCAGATCGAGGTCGGCTCCTACATCGGGAACAACGTCGCCATCGCCGATGGCGTCATCTACGTCTCCCACTACGGCAACCGCGTCGGCGCCTACAGCATGGCCGATGGAGCCAAGGTCTGGGAATACGGCGAGCGGGAGTTCGAGTTCTACGCCGCCCCCGCCATCTGGGAAAAAGCCGTCTTCTGCGGCGGCAGGGATAAGCGCTTCCACGCCATCGACCGCACCACCGGGGCCAAGCTCTGGGAATTCCGCAGCCGCGACCGTATCGATAGCAGCGCCGTCATCTGCGCGGGCAAAGCCGCCCTCTTCGGCAGTGACGACGGCTACCTCTACGCCCTCGATCTCAAAGAGGGCAAAGAGCTCTGGCAATACGAGGTCGGCGCCCCCATCAAGACCTCCCCCGCCATCGCCGGAGACTACATCATCATCGGCGCCGATGATGGGAACGTTTATTGCTTCAAGTCCGCCCCCGCAGTCCCCACTGCCGCCCCCGAGGCCAAAAAGCCCTGAGCGGTTGCCACGAAAGCCCTGAGCCATTCCCCCATTG
>JBIKIA010000460.1:0-4180 GCA_044361885.1 Prosthecobacter sp.
CACAGCCCGGAAGTGCTCTGGCCTGCCGCTTACACCTGCGCGATGATCGTGTTTGTGCAGGTGCTGCTTCTGATGATCGTCAGTCTGCGTGTGGCCGCGCCAGAGATCGCCCGTGACAGGCTCGTCTTTGAGCGTGAGCGGAGCGCCGGTTTGCGAGGCATGGCTTATCTCGTCGCCAAGCTCGGGTTCCTCATCCCGCTGATGGTCGCCCATGGTGCAGCGTTGGCACTGCTCGTGGATGTCATGGGCGGCCACCTGCCAGGAGCCGGAGCAGCTAGGATCATGCTGCTCGTGCTCACGGGAGTGGCTTTCAGCAGCCTCTGTCTCGGCATCTCCGCTACGAGCCGTAGTGCGGACAGGGCGCAGAGCCATGCATGGAAGCTGTGGGCCGCAAATGTCATCCTCGCCGGTGCTCTACTCGGGTTTCCGAGACCGCTGGGCATGTTGATCCAGCCCTTCGTGACATCTTACTACGGCTGGTCTGGCAGTGTGGACACACTCGCAAGTTCGGCGGTGTTTGAGCCGATGACAAAGTTCGTGCGCACTTGGTTTGCCACTCCTGTGAGCGCCATCGTCTGGTTGCTTGTACAGACTGTTGCAGGCATCCTGGTTGCAGGTTGGGGATTGAAAAAGCGTCGCTAGAGCGTCTGGAATAATCAGCTCCTTAGCCAGTCGAAGAACGTTTTCTTCGACTGTGATTCACGCGAGCCTACATCTGGGTCAGCGAGAGGTTTTACAGGAGAGTTTAGGGGCGGCTGGAAGGACGACACAGTGGGGGATTCGGTCTCAGCATTAGCATTTGGCACGATGAACGAATCTGGGTGCCCCATGGGTGCGGTCGGCGCTTGATTCGGGCCCGTTTCTGTCAGCATGAAATCGCCTGACCCAGCCTCCAGCGTGGACTCGATTTCGGCAATGATGGGCAGGCTGATGCCGTCGAGAATCGACCTGGAAAGATCAACGCTGCGTGGGATGAAATGCATGTCTGGCTCAGTCACCGCGTCATCAAGGTCGTCAGCAGCGATCAAAGGTGAGGATGGGGCAGAGATGATAAATTTTGGCATCGGTGGAGACGTCTGCTCCTCAATCTCCTCTGGTTCCGAATGCACCACAAAGGCTGGCATCGGTGGCAAAGGCTCCGTCGCCGAGATGGCTTTTCTGACTCCAGGAGAGATCGCTGCCCGCAAATCATCCCAGGCATTGATGAGCGGTTCCACAGGACGTCGAGGAGCTTCGGGAAAGGTAGGTAAAGGCGTGGAGCCTTTTGCGGACATCTCGCTCATCCCTGACACACTGGCCGATTCAGAGGCTTCCGCCATTGGCACTGGCTCATTGGGCAAATCCGGTATCACAGCTTGCTGCTCATCGACTGGCGGCTTGGTGACAGCGCTGGATCTTTTATGCCACCAGGAGAGAGCAAGTCCGGCGGCGAGCATCAAGGCCGGACGATTCATGCGCGAAGCCACAATCACCCCTGCTGCGGAGGCGAGCGCGATGGTCGCATAGCCTTTCGCTTGCGATGAAGAAGCCGAGGACTGAACGGGGAAATCCATGCTGAACAGAGGCTAAGCCTCGTGAAGCAAGTCGCGCAACTCGAATGTCTCACCCTCTTGCTGCTGCCATCTTCGCCCTTGCACGAAAGAGTTGTAGTGCTTTGTGCAGACCCCCTCATGCCAAGCCCGGCCAATTCCCTCTCTGAAATCGCCTCTGCACTGCACTCCGCGCAGCGCATCGCCATCGCCGCACATGTGCGTCCGGATGGTGACGCCGTGGGCTCCGTGCTCGGGCTCGCGCTCAGTCTGCGTGCGGCGGGAAAGACGGTCTTTGCCCTCCTGGAAGATGGTGTGCCGAGCAATCTCACCTTCCTGCCGGAGACGATCACTGTCCTCCAGCCGCCTTATGCTGCATTGGAGATCGACTGCGCGGTGGCTCTGGATACCGCCACGCATGAGCGTGTGGGTGAGCAAACGAAAGCCGCACTCGCTGCGGCGCCGCTGCTTGTGAACATCGACCATCACGGCACGAATCCCGGCTATGGGCACCTCAATCACATCGACAGTGACCAGCCCGCCGTGGGCCAGATCGTCTATGAACTGCTGAAGGAAGGCGGCTTCCCTCTCACAGATGCGGTGCTGCAACATTTGTTCACCGCCATCAGCACGGACACGGGCTCCTTTCAGTTCTCCTGTACCACGGCGCGCACCCACGAGATCGCCGCCGAGATGATGCGCGCAGGCTTGGACACCGCACGTCTCGCAAGGCTGCTTTATCAGACCTATCCGGCACGCCGGCTCGCCCTCATGCGTGCCATGCTGAATGAGATGGCCTTCCGCGCCGAAGGCCGCGTCGTGAGCTGGAATCTCACCCAGGCTCTCATGAACGAAGTGAAGATCGAGTCCGGCGACACCGAAGGCATCATCGACACGCTCCGCATGATTGACAGCGTGATCAGCGCCGTGATCTTTGAAGAATTGCCTGATGGCAAAATCCGAATCTCCGCCCGTTCCAAAGACACACGACTGGATGTCTCCACCATCTGTGGTCAGTTTGGCGGCGGTGGTCACCGCATGGCGGCTGGCGCACGAATGAAAGGCCCTATCGAAGCGGCCGCCGAAACCTTTTTGACAGCTCTTGAACATGAAGTCCGAAGAATCGCTTAACGGCGTCCTGCTAGTAGATAAAAGTCCCGACATGACATCCCATGATGTCGTTGCGGTCGCACGCCGATGCCTGAACATGAAGAAGATCGGCCACTGCGGCACACTCGATCCCATGGCCACGGGCATGCTCATCCTCGTGCTCGGCAGCGGCACGAAACTCCAGGACCTGCTCATGAGCGAGGACAAGGAATACACCGGCAGTCTCAAGCTCGGAGCCACCACCTCCACCCAGGATCGCGAAGGTGAAATCCTGGAAGAGAAGCCAGTGCCTGCACTGACCGAAGAAGAGATCAAGGCGGCCTTTGATGCCTACAAGGGAGACTTCTATCAGATGCCGCCCATGGTCAGCGCCATCAAAATCAACGGCGTGCCGCTCTACAAGCTCGCTCGCAAAGGGCAGGAAGTGGTACGCGAGCCGCGCTTTGTCCGTGTCTATGACTATCAGATCACCAGGACTGAGGTGCCTGACATCGACTTCCGTGTTGTGTGCAGCAAGGGATTCTATGTCCGCACCTATGCCCATGACATCGGTCAAAAACTTGGCTGTGGCGCTCATTTGACCAACCTGCGCCGCACCCGCAGCGGACACTTCAAATTCACCGAAGGTAATCACACCAATTTCGCCGCGCTCAAAGAAGGCCGACGTGACGAGGTCATGAAGTCCATCATGAGCCTCTACGACGTGTCGAAGCTCCGCGGAGCGTAATCTCCAGCCGTCATGTCCCTCAGCCGCTTCCATCTCCCCGGCGAAGCCTGGCAGTCGGACACGCTCACGCTGATCGGTGATGAAGCCGCGCATTGCTCGCGCGTGCTACGGCGTGAGGTGGGGGAGCAGATCGAGATCTTCGATGGCATGGGCCGTGTCGCCACGACCACGATCACGGCAGTGACGAAGAGCACCGTCACCGCGCGCATCGACTCCCAGCATCAGCACGAGGCGCGCGCGCACCAGATCCACCTCCTGCCGGCGATGATCAAAGCCGAGCCCTTCGAGTGGCTGCTGGAAAAGGCCGCTGAACTCGGTGCCGCCAGCGTGCAGCCAGTCGTCACCGCGCGCACCATCGTTCACCTGAGCGGCGATCACCTTGAGAAGAAGCTCATCAAGTGGCGGCGTCACATGGTCGAGTCCGCCAAGCAGTGCCACACGCCTTGGATTCCCCTCCTGGCAAAGCCGCTCAGCATCGCCGAGACGCTCGCTTCCTTGCCCGCCGAAAGCACCCGCATCATCCCGGCGCTCAGCGAGCAGTCACGCCATCTTCATGAGCTGCCGCTCGCGCAAACAAAGACTGTTTTCATCCTCATCGGCCCTGAGGGCGACTTCACGATCGAGGAGGAAGCGCTCGCGCAGCAGCACGGCTTTCAGCCGGTCACACTCGGGCCGCTGATCCTGCGTGCCGAGACCGCCGCTATCGCCACCCTCGCCATGGTGGGGCATGAGCTAACGCGTCAGTCTATTTGATCAGCCGACGATCGCTCTCGGCACGCGGCCATGCACATCGGTGAGGCGGTAGTCGCGGCCT
>JBIKIA010000718.1:0-2644 GCA_044361885.1 Prosthecobacter sp.
CAGCTGCGCGAGGATCTGCCGCTGCTCGACAGTGCCCTCAGCGGCCTCATCACCGATCTGCATGAGCGCGGCATGGACAAAGATGTGGCCGTCGTCGTGTGGGGTGAGTTTGGTCGCACACCGATGATCAATCCCAAAGGTGGTCGTGATCACTGGCCGCGCGTTTCCTGTGCCATGCTCGCTGGTGGTGGCATGAATCACGGACAAGTCATCGGTGCCACGGACAAGCTCGCCGGTGAAGCCACCGACCGCCCTGTGGCCTTTGGCGAAGTCTTTGCCACGCTCTACCGCCATCTCGGCATCGACGTGAACAAAGCCACCCTCAATGACTTCAGTGGTCGCCCGCAATACCTGATCGACGGCGGTCATCAGCCGATGGTCGAGTTGATCTGAGTTTGAAGAGTTACTTCACCTCGGGTGCAAAGCTGCGGAGGATTTTCGCCGTGGCGACATCCCAGATGTGCAGTACGCCATCCTCACCACCAGCAACGACGAGATCACCCGTGCGAGTGCTGCCGAGGGTGTTCATGAAGTCTTTGGCACCATCGAGTTTCTTCACTTCGCCGCCGTCGCTGTTGATGAGGCGCACCTTGGCATCGCCTGCCGTGGTGGCGGCGACATCGCCGCTGCCGAGGTAATGCAGAGAGGTAACTTCCTTGTCCCAGCCTTCCACGTTCTTGCGGCGGTCTCCCGTGGTCCAGTCCCAGACTTTGACGACATTGTCGGCACCAGAGCTGGCGATGATGCGTCCATCGCCGCGCCAAGACACGCCGAGCACATGATGTGTGTGGCCTTCGAAAAGCTTCACCATTTTGCCGCTGCTGAGTTCGGTGATGCGCACGGCTTTGTCCGCGCCGCCGGAAGCTAGATGCTTGCCATCGGGGGAGAAGTCGAGCGTGAGGACACTGTCGAGATGCCGCTCGCTATAGTTCGAGGTCATCTTGCCAGAAGCCATGTCCCAAAGGGTGATGTCGCCACTGCGGGAAGGTTCACCACTGCCGATAGCGAGCGTTTTGCCATCGGGGGAAAAGGCGAGTGCGTTCACTCGGTCAGTGATGGCGGATTTGCCATCGCCACTGCCGAAGCTGCGTTCGAGTTTCCACGTGGCGCGGGATTCATCAGGCAGCAGCACGCTTGCCTTGTCTCCGGTGATGACACAACCCTCTGCACTCGGCCAAGCCACGGATTGCGTTGTGCCTGCATCGGCGATGACAGCAGACTGAATGGCGCGGCCTGTGGCGGTGGACCAAACACGCACGCGGTTGGTGGCATCGAGCCCGGCGATCTGATCTCCCGCAGGTGAGAACGCGAGAGACTTCAGCACTGGCAGTGCCGTGGCGATGGCCTTGGTGGCTTCTGTCTTCGCCGCCGTGGCTGCATCCAGAGCTTTCTTTGCGGCCTCGGCCGTCGCTTTTGTGGCAGCGACGGTCGTGGTCGCCTTGGCGCTGGATTCTGTGACGAGTTTGATCTCGTTCGCTGTGTCCACGATGGCAGCTTCGGCGCGTGTGAGAGCCTCCTGAGCTAGCATGGAGTCGGTGGCGGCTTTCTCGGCCTTCGTCTTGGCTTCGGTCTGCTTCTTGGTCAGAGCATCATCAGGTTTCGTCCCTGCCGGAAGCTTGGCGATTTGGTCGTCAATTTCCTTCGCGGCTTTCTCGGCGGCGACTTTGGCATCAGCCTTTGGCTTGATGTCCTTCTTCTTGTCTTCCAGCGCCTTCTTGGCGAGTTCGGCGAGTTCGTTGGCCTTCTTCAAACGGGCCGTGAGGTCGGTGACATCCTTCTCGGCCTTCTTGATCATTTCATTCTGCCAAGCCAGTTCGACGGTGGCTTTCGAGACCGCGTCGGTCTTCTCAGTCAGCGCGCGTTCAGCATCGCCGTCGCTGGTGATCTCCAGCATCATCTTGCCGGTAGCGGTTTCCCAGAGCTTCACTTTGTGGTCAACTCCGGCTGTGGCGATGCGTTGCTCGTCAGCGCTCAGGACAAAGGCTGACACGGCACCGCCATGCTTCAAATCACGCAGCGGTTTGCTCGTGGCCTGATCGATGAGTGAGACGGCATCGCCAGCGGCTGCTGCGAGTTTGAATTTGCCCGCTGCTGCTGCCTTGGGTGCTGGAACCGGTCGAGGCGTGCTGTCAGCACGCTTCCAGATTTTGGCTTCGCGATAGCTGCCGGTGACTAGACGCTGCCCATCCTTGGTGAAGGCAATCGCTGGAATAAGATCGCGATGGGCGATGCCGGGATTCTTGTAGAGGCCCGATTTGATCAAGGCGTCGTCGGTAAGCCGTGTGACGGTGGTGGACGAAGGAACATGGTAGATCGTCACCTGATTGCCACGAGCTGCGGCGGCAAATTTGCCATCGCCCGAGATGGTGCTGGCAAAGATGGGCGCAAAACCTGCGGGCAGAGGTTCCCAGGAGATCACGCGCTCCTGCCGGCCGGCATGATGCGCGCCTTCGTCGATCCATTGTTTCAGCAACGCCAGTTCGGCCTCATCCAGCGGCACCGCACCGACCTTGTTGCCCTTCGGTGGCATTTCGGAATCCCAGTCACCAGCAGCAGCTTGGAAGATCAGACTCTTGGCACCAGCGCCAGCCTCGATGCCTTTGCCATTCTCGCCGCCTTTGAACATGAGATCCGGCGTCTCCAT
>JBIKIA010000461.1:0-4175 GCA_044361885.1 Prosthecobacter sp.
GAGGGCTTCGCGGCCAATCCAGCCCTGGGTTACTCGTTGGGCATGTTTGGAAAGTGGCACCTCAATGCCGGAGCTGGCACGAATGACACGCCGCGCACCATCGGTGGCTGGCCGCACTTCGCGGGACGCATCAATGGGGCGCTGCCGGACTACTCGGCGTGGACGAAGATCACCAACGGCGTCAGTGCGGCGACAACGAACTATGCTACCACCGATGCGATCAATGACACCATCGCCTGGATCGCCGGGCAGGGGAGTTCGCCATGGTTTGCCTGGGTGGCGCTGAACGCACCGCACTCGCCGCTGCATCAGCCGCCGCTGGATCTGCACAGCTACGACTTGGCCACGGCGACGAATCGTAACCTCTATGAAGCAATGTGTGAGGCCATGGATACCGAAGTGGGGCGCTTGCTCGCTGGCGTGAACTTGTCAGAGACCACCGTCATCTTCATCGGCGACAACGGCACGCCCTCCACGGTCATCCAGACGCCTTACTCAGCCGCTCATTCCAAAGGCACGCTCTACGATGGCGGCGTGCGTGTGCCGCTGATCATTGCAGGCAAAGGCGTCGCCAGCCCGAACCGCACCAGCACGCAGCCGGTGCATTGCGTGGACCTTTACTCGACCATACTGGAACTGGCTGGCATCAGCGTCTCAGCCACACAGCCAGCGGGCAATCCCATCGACTCGGTGAGTCTGCTGCCGATCCTTCAAAACAGTGCCGCCGCGAGCCGCTCTCTCTTGGTCGAGCAATTCAGTTCAACGCTAGCCACCAGTGTCTCGGGGCAGGCAGTGATCGATGAAGCGGGCTACAAGCTCATCCAGTTCGATGACGGGCATGAGGAGTTTTACAAGACCAGCACCGACACGAATGAAGCCACGACTTTGCTCGGGAATGTGGGCATCAGTTCCACGGACCAAGCCGCCTTCGCAGCCCTGAAGCTTCAGCTTCCGGCTGCCATGGGCATCAGCACTCCAGATACACCACTGATCTCCTCATGGTTCACTCAGGACACCGGCGAGTATGCCCGCATCTACCCGACTTTGGCGGATCTGAATAGCGGCACGACGGTCACCACCTGGAGCCGCGGCACGGGCGTGCAAGCGACGCCAACTTATGCTGGAGTACACCAGATCGACTACTCAACGAACTGGGTGTACATCCACACCACAGGCCTCGCCAGTCACATCATGGGGCCATGGTATCTGAATGCGGCGAAGACGAATCTCTTCCCGAATTACCCTTCCAACACGGCCAGGATTTATCGCTTCCCACGCACGCCGACGATCCCTGGGACCAAGAGCGGCACGGGCCTCGGCGATACCGGACGCATGGTGAATGGCGTGTCGATGTTTGATTCGCGCGATGCCTTTTCCTACTCAAACACGAATGCCGCAGATGCCACACCCGGTGGCTCCTTTACCGGAGACGGCATCTGGAATCGCGATGGCTATCACAATGAAGGTTTGACCTTTGACAATGCTCTCGCGCATCAAGCTGGGAACAACTACCACTACCACGCACAGCCCATCGGACTTCGTTATCAGCTCGGAGATCACGTGGATTACAATCAAACCTCCAACACCTACACCGAGAGCGCAGCCGCTGTGACCAAGCACTCACCCATCGTCGCTTGGGCTGCCGATGGTCTGCCTGTTTACGGTCCCTATGGCTACGCCACGCCGATGGATGCCAACAGCGGCTTGCGGCGCATGGTTAGCGGCTTCGTGCAGCGAGATGGCACGAATGGCACCACGAATCTCGCCGCCACAGGCCGCACCACATTGCCAGCCTGGGCAGCCCGCGTGCAGGCTCGCTCGGCCACGCTGGCTGCGAATCAAAATGGTCCAGCCGTGGGCACGGGTTTCCTGCTCGGGCATTACATCGAGGACTTCGATTACCTCGGCGATCTCGGATTCACGCAGGGCGCGCACTTTGATCTCAATGAGCAGAACGTCCGCTTCTGCGTCACGCCGGAATATCCCGCCGGAACCTGGGCCTACTTCACAACGATCAACGCCAATGGTTCGCCCGCGTTCCCCTACACCACAGGCCGGCAGTTCTATGGCAGCGCGACTGGTGGCGCGGTGACCAGCATTACCGAAAGTGTGACCACGGCCTATGTGGGAGGTCCTTTCAAAAGCGAAGCCCCCGATGGAGCCAGTGTGAATGGCAATGACGTGACGCTGACCTGGAAGGCCGTCGAAGGCGGGGTCTATTCCGTCGAGGCTTCGGAGAATCTCAGCACCTGGAGCACCATCGGCACAGGCATCGTCGCCACAGGCGATGATCTCGGCACTGCGATCGAGGTCGGCGGTGTATCGGCTCCTGCAGGGCGGCGCTTCTACCGCGCTGTGCGCAGTGGATTGTCCACGTATGACAAGACGGGCTTCGCAGGCACGCTCGCATCCTCAAGTGCGCCAGTCGGTGGTGGAGCCAATACCGTGACGCCAAACTCCGGCACGCGCGGCACGGCGGTCAGTGTCGTCATCGAGCTTCCCACACCTCTTCCACCAGCCAATGTGGGCGTCACCGGCATCACCTTTGGCAGTGGCACGGGCATTACGGTGACCGGCATCACCCGATACAGTCAGACACTCATCACGGCGACGTTTACCCTTGCCGCCGGAGCCAGCACAGGGGCGCGCAATGTCATCGTCACCTACAATGGCGGCGTCACCCGCACGATCACGAACGGCTTCACGGTGAATTGATCTCATGCGCTGCCTACTCGCTATTTTTGCACTTTTGACCGCAGTTCATGCGGCGGAGCTGACGGTCAAACTGGAGCCGATGTGGGACAATAAGCAGCTCGTGTTGGATGACGTCAGTTTGACGAACTCGGCGCAAAACAAGCTTTCCCTGACTCGTTTCGCCATGCTGCTCTCTCATGCGCAACTTCAGCGACTCGACGGAAAGTGGATCGGCGCGCAGGATTGGGTGGCCTTTGTTGATGTTGCGAAGAAGCGCCTGAGCTTTTCACTGAACGGCATCCCGGCGGAGCGCTTCACCGCCTTCCGCTTTGATCTCGGTCTCGACGAAGCCATGGACAAAGCCGATGCTACGAAGTGGCCTGCTAATCATCCGCTGAATCCCGAGGTCAATGCGCTGCACTGGAGTTGGCGTGGGCAGTATGTCTTCCTCGCTCTGGAGGGACGCTATCAGCAGGCCGATGGGCAGCTCGGTGGTTACTCTTATCATCTCGCCGGTCAGCCCTGTCGTGGCACCGTCGAGGTGCCCATCGAGCTTGATCTCCGCAGCGATCTCGTGCTCACGCTCTCTGTTCATGCAGATCGTCTTTTCACCGCGCAGCATCGCATCGACATCGCTGCCGCTGATTCCACACACTCGGGAGACGATGGCGGCCTCGCCGAGCAGATCGCTGACAATGCCGTGCAGGCCTTTGGCATCGTTCGTTTGGAGCCCAGCCTCGCACCAAAGCTGGTAGAGAAGGGAAATGAGGACTGGAAGCCCAAGGTTCTCGCTCATCGTCTGCCCGCACACTTTCCTGCCACGGAGTTTCCCAAGGATAACCCGCTGACCGAGCAAGGTGTCGAGCTAGGCCGTACACTGTTTCACGACGCCCGACTCTCCATCAATAACACTCAATCCTGCGCCAGTTGCCATCTTGCCAGCATCGCCTTCTCTGATCCTCGGCAGTTCAGCCTTGGGGCCGAAGGTCAGGTCGGCAAACGTCAGGCCATGCCGCTCTTCAACCTCGCCTGGAAGCCCGCCTTCTTCTGGGATGGCCGTGCAAAGACGCTGAGGCAGCAAGTGCTCATGCCCATCCAGGATCCAGACGAGATGCATGAGTCACTGGATCACGTCGTGAAGAAGATCGCCGACCTCTCACCGAGCTTTGAAGCTGCCTTTGGCTCAGCCGAAATCACCGCTGATCGTATCGCGAGAGCCTTGGAGCAGTTCCTCCTCACGCTCATCTCCAGTGGTTCCACCATGGATCAAACCCTCACGCAGGGCCGAGCCCTAAGCGAACAAGAACAGCGCGGCTTCCAGCTCTTCTTCACTGAGAGCGACCCTGCACGCGGCATCCAAGGGGCGGACTGTTTTCACTGCCATGGTGGAGCCCACTTCACGAACCACCAATTCCTTAATAATGGTCTCGATGACGAAGCCACGATGAAGGATCAAGGGCTCGCACGAGTCACCGGAAAGC
>JBIKIA010000462.1:0-4173 GCA_044361885.1 Prosthecobacter sp.
CGAGCAGGCGAAGAGCCAGCTCTGGAAGATCGTCAACGAATTCAATGACGCCAAACAGGGCGACAAAAAGCCCGTCGTGCAGGTCGCCCTCTATGAATATGGAAACACCAACCTCAGCGTCGGCACGAACTATATCCGCCAGGTCCTGCCCTTCACCCGCGATCTCGACAAAGTCAGCGAGCAGCTTTTCAAACTCACCACCAACGGCGGCGACGAATACTGCGGCGCCGTCATCCGTGAAGCGATCGACAAGCTCGACTGGGACAAAAACGGCCAAACCTACAAAGCCGTCTTCATCGCCGGCAACGAGCCCTTTGACCAAGGCCCCATCAAACCCAACGAGTCCTGCAAGACCGCCATCCACAAGGGCATCGTCGTGAACACCATCCACTGCGGAAATCGCAGCGAAGGTGAAAACACCGGCTGGCGCACCGGCGCTGCTTTGGCCGAGGGCCGCTTCCTCACCATCGACCAGGACAAAGCCGTCGTTCACATCGAAGCCCCGCAGGACAAGGAGATCACCCGCCTCAGCATCGAGCTAAACCGCACCTACGTCACCTATGGCAAAGACGGCGCACGCGGCATCGCCAACCAAACCGCGCAGGACAGCAACGCCTTCAAATACGAGAAGACCGGAGCCGCCGTGCAGCGCGCTTTGACGAAGACCTCCAGCAACTACAAAAACAGCACCTGGGATCTCGTCGATGCCTGCAAAAAGGATGGTGTGAAGCTCGAAACCCTCAGCGATGCCGAACTGCCGAAGGAACTCAAGGATCTCGCGCCCGCCGCCCGCCAGACCTACATCGACGAAAAAGCCGCCGAGCGCACCAAGCTCCAGTCCGACATCAGCCGCCTGAACGAAGAGCGGAAGAAATTCGTCGCCGAGAAAGCCAAAGAAAAAGGTGCCGAAGCCACCCTCGACAACGCCATCAGCCAAGTCGTCCGCGAACAAGCCGCGAAGAAGGCGATTGAGTTCAAGTAAGCCATCATCCACCCTCCGCCGCCTTTCTCCCCATGCCCACTCTCCTCGTCATCGAAGACGACAGCGCCATCCGGCGTGGTGTGTGTGATGCCTTGCGCTTCGCCGGACACACAGTGCTTGAAGCGGCGGAGGGAAAGGCGGGCATGGAGCAGGCTCAGCGCGCCAGCTTTGATCTCATCCTGCTGGATCTCGTGCTGCCGAACTACAGCGGCTTCGAGATCCTCCGCGCCGTGCAGGAGCATCGCCCAGGCACGCCTGTCATCATTCTTTCCGCTCGTGGTGAAGAGGCCGACCGAGTGAAAGGCCTCAAGCTCGGCGCCGATGACTACGTCGTGAAGCCCTTCAGCGTGCGCGAACTGCTCGCCCGAGTCGATGCCGTGCTGCGGCGCTCACCTGAGCGACCCAAGCCCGTCCAGCAACTTCCCTTCCCAGGCGGCATCGCCGATCTCGCCCGCATGGAGCTGCGCTTCGACGATGGAACACGCGCCGAGATCTCCGAACGGGAATCCAACCTCCTCGAATACCTCAGCGCCCATCGTGGCCGCGCCATCGCCCGAGATGAACTCCTCCGCCGCGTCTGGCGTCTCGAACCCCACCACACCGAGACAAGGACCATCGACATGCACATCGCCAACCTCCGTGCCAAACTCCGCGATGGAGAAGCCGTTTTCCTCCTCACCGTTCGCGGCAAAGGCTACATGCTGGCGCAGTGACACATTCATCATTCGAGCCTCGTCATTCCTTCGTCATTCGGTTTTAGTCATACGTCATTCCTATGCTCCCCCGCTGGCTCCTCTTCCTCACCTGCCTCGCCGTCTTTGGCGGAGCCATGGTGTGGATCAGTACGCGGATGCTCGATCTCGAAGCCCAGCGCCGCAGCACCGCTGATGATGCGCAGGTGCAGGAGAAAGTGCGGCTCGCGCTGTGGCGCATGGACTCGCTCACCAGCGCCCTTTTGATTCGGGAGAACTCCCGCCCCGCCTGGCATTACCAGGCCTTCTACGCACCGGATGATCTCTTCGCCAGCAGCACGCAGAGCATCCCGAAAGGTCAGGCGCTCATGCCATCGCCTTTGTTCGGCAGCCTGCCGGAGCATGTGCAGCTTCACTTTGAAATCGTGTCCGGCCTGGCTTGCAGTCCCCAGGCTCCGATGGGCCAGCAAAAGGAACTCGCCACGAATTGGTATGCCACCAGCCCGCAGACCGGGCAGGCGGCGGAGAAGCTCAAGAAGCTCGATGAGCTGCTGAAAAAACATCCCGAAGTGCAGGCGACCCTGCCCGCGCTCAGCAGCACGCCCATCCCTCAACCAAAGCCCGCCCCCGCTCCCGAAGAGAAGGCCAAGACCGCCGCTGTGGAGATGCCTCAGAAGCTCGATCTCTCGATCTCCAATGCCATCGAGCAAACCCAGCGCGCGCAGATTTTTAATCGAAGCCTCACCGCCGAGAAAACTGAGGGACTCAAAGCACCTTTGAAGAAAGTCGCCCCCGCACCCAAGCCTGCCGCCAAGCCCGAAGTCGCCGCCAACGACGCCCTCGGCAAAGACATGAGCCCGCTGGATAAAGTGAAGCAGCTCTACCGCAGCTCCGCGCGAAGGGAAGATACGGCCAGTGACTCCGAAACACGTCGCAGTGCCCCCGCCGCACCTGGAGCCCCAGCCGCCGCTCCAGCCGCTGCCGCGCCAGCCATCGTCCTCGCCGAGGCCCCCGCTCCCGCTCAGCGGCAGTCTTTGCCCGCGCTCGCTGGCGATCTCAAACCCGTGTGGGCTGACAGCGAACTCCTCCTCGTCCGCCAAGCCCGACTCGAAGGAGTGCAGCGTCTCCAGGGCGTGTGGCTCGACTGGCCGCAGCTCCGCACGAGCCTCATCGACACCGTGCGCGATCTCCTGCCCGAGGCGCAGCTCATCCCCGTCTCGCCCTCCGCCGCCAGCACGGACGCCACCGCGCTCGTCACCCTGCCCGTGAAGCTCGTGACCGGCCGCGTGCCCATCGCCGCGCTCGACTTCGGCTCGGCCCTGCGTCCCGCGCTCATCATCGCCTGGAGTTGCCTCATCGCCGCCGCGCTCGCCATCGCCTTCGTGCTGCATCGTGCCATGCTTTTAAGTGAGCGACGCGGTGCCTTCGTCTCCGCCGTCACCCATGAGCTGCGCACCCCGCTCACCACCTTCCGGCTGTATTCCGAAATGCTGGCCGACGACATGGTCCCCGAGCCGCAGCAGCGGAGGGAATACCTCACCACCCTCTGCGATGAATCCACCCGCCTCATGCACCTCGTGGAGAACGTCCTCTCCTACTCCCGCATCGAGCGCGGCCGCACCGCCGCTCGTTTAGAAACCGTGATCGTCGGTGATCTCCTCCACCGCATCGAGCCCCGCCTCCGCCAGCGTGCCGACATGTGCGACCTCACCTTGAAAGTCGAGATCGACCCCGCCGCTGCCACCGCCCAGGCCCAGGTCGATGCCCTCGCCGTGGAGCAGATCCTCTTCAATCTCACCGACAACGCCTGCAAATACGCCGCACCAGACTCCGCCCCGCGCGAGCTGCACCTCCGGCTCGAAGCCGAAGGCAAGCACCTCCGCCTCCTCTTCCGCGACTTCGGCCCCGGTCTGTCCAAACAGGCTTTGAAGAAGCTCTTCCAGCCCTTCGCCAAATCAGCGACGGAGGCGGCGCACAGTGCGCCGGGTGTTGGTCTTGGTTTGGCGCTCAGTCGTCGCCTCGCCAAGGAGCTTGGCGGGAGGTTGGAGCATGAGCGCAGTGCCGGACGTGGTGCCTGCTTCTGTCTCACATTGCCGAGCTGCTAATCCTCACTTGCTCAGCTCCAGCATCCGCAGCAGCGGCTTTTCGGCACGGGCGCGGAGGTCTTCGGGCATCTCGACACGGGGGGAGAGATCGCGCAGGGCGTCGTGCAGCTTTTGCAAGGTGTTCAGCTTCATGTAGCGGCAGTCGGCACAGGCGCAGTGGCCGGTGGGACCAGGGATGAATTTTTTACCCGGCACCTCACGCTCCAGCCGATGGAGCATGCCGCTTTCAGTGACGATGATGAAGGTGTTCGAAGGACTGTTGCGGCAGTAGCCGACCATCTTTTCGGTGGAGCAGACTTCATCGGCTAAGATGCGCACGGCATAAGTACATTCGGGGTGCGCCACGACTTTGGCATCGGGATGCTCGTCTTTGATGGCCTGGATGCTGTCGCGG
>JBIKIA010000463.1:0-4154 GCA_044361885.1 Prosthecobacter sp.
GGCTTCACAAACCGATAGTGCGAGACGATCCACTCCTCGCCTCCGTTGTAGCCCCACAGCTCCGCGCAGGACATGTAAAAGATGCGCCAGTAGGCCCACCATTTCACCGCCTGGTCTTCGCCATAGGTCTCGCGGAAGAGCGGCATGATCTCCGCCTTGTTCTCATCCATCTTCGTCAGCCAGGCCTCTGAAGTGCGGCTGTAATGCATCCCGCTCACGCACCAGTGGTCCTCGATCCGCAGATGATCCTGGAAGTAGATCAGCAGGTCATCGCTCGGCATCTGGCCGCCGGTGAAAAAGTACTTCGCCATCCAGTCGTTCTCGCCCTGTACCTCGAAGTGATACGCCGTGTCCCGATGCGTGAAGATATGCACAAAAAGCTTCCCGCTCGGCTTCAGCCAAGTCGAGATGCGCCGCAGCAGCTCCTGGTAGTTTTTCATGTGCTCAAACATCTCCACCGACACACAGCGGTCGAAGACGCCATCGCCCACGCCTTCAAAATGGATCATGTTCGCCGTCACGATCGTCAGGTTCTTCAGCCCGCGCTTCGCCGCTTCCGCGTCGATGTGCTCCTTCTGCGTGCGTGAGTTCGAGACACTCGTGATCTGCGCCTTCGGGTAATGCTCCGCCATCCAGAGCGAGAGCGAACCCCAGCCGCAGCCCAGCTCCAAAATGCGCTGCCCATCCGCCAGCTCCGCACGCTCGCAGGTCATCTGGAGCATGATCGCTTCCGATTCATCAAAGGTCGTCGTCGTCTCTGGCCAGAAGCCGCTGCTGTACTTCAGATGCTTGCCCAGGCAGAGCTGGTAGAAGCGCGTCGGCACCTCGTAATGCTGCTCATTCGCCTCCACCGTCGCGATGGCCACCGGGCTCGCCTTCAGGCCCGCAATGTGCC
The DNA here is from genome assembly GCA_044361885.1 of Prosthecobacter sp. Lineage (GTDB taxonomy): Bacteria > Verrucomicrobiota > Verrucomicrobiia > Verrucomicrobiales > Verrucomicrobiaceae > Prosthecobacter. The sequence goes on from JBIKIA010000463.1 coordinate 896, forward strand.
GCATCAGAGCCGCCTTTTGCGACTCGATGTCCGGCTGCCGATGCTTCTTCAGCGTGGCCGCGAGTCGTTGGCGGATGCCAAAGCGGATCACCGCATCGGGCAGGAGGTCTTTGGCTAGGAGGTCGTTGACGTTCAGCATGAGGATCAGCGGATATGCGGCTGTCCTCTGCGGATGGATTCATCGGAGTGTGGAAAATCCGCTCGCATCCCCGGCGCTCGCGCTCACAATGCCCACATGCCCGCCGCCACTGACATCACCTTCGCGTCCATCGCGCAGCAGGTGGCGCGTTGGGTGGCGCTGAGGCGCTGGTTGGGGTGGCTGGGGCGCACGCTTTGGATCGCTGTTGGCGGTGTCGCGGCACTGGCACTCATCGCCATCATCAGCGGCAGTCAGGCTTTCTCCATCCTCGCATGGATCGCGCTCGCCGCGTGGTTGATTGCGCCACTGGCCTACATCCTTTGGCAAAGGCCCGGCAGCTACAGCGTGCTCGCGCTTTGGGATCAGGCCGCAGGTCGTCGCGAAGCCTTCGCCTCGGCGTGGTGGTTCGAGCAGCAGCAGGCACTCACGGAGGCTCAGAAGGCCCACATCGACGCGCAGCGCGCGATTTTGCCCGAAGCGCAAACCGCCCTCTCCCGCGATCTCCCCCTCCAGCCGCATCGCTGGCTCTGGCTGCCGCCAGTGCTCGCACTCGCCGGGCTCTTCATCAGCGCCGCTGTGCATCCCGCGCCCGAGGTGCTGACGCTGGATGAAAAGATGGAGCAGGTGGCCAAAAAAGAAGGGGAGAAGCTCGCTCAGACTGATTGGCAAAAGAAGAAGCTCGAAGGGCTCGACGCCGAAGAGCAGGCCGCTCTGGAGAAGCTGAAGCAAAGCCTCAAGCAAACCGCCGAAGACCTGGAAAAAGCCGGTGGCAAAGATGCCCGCGATGTCATGTCTGACCTCGAACGCCGCGCCCGTGAGGCCGAGAAGCTCGCCGACCGTCTCGCCGCCGACAAAGACACCTGGGCCTCCGACAAACTCATCCAGTCCCTCCGCGAACACGCCGACACCGCCGACCTCGGCGATGCCGTCGCCGCGAAGAACGCCAGCCAGACCGCGAAGTCCGCCGATGCCCTCGCCCAGCAGCTCCAGTCCCCCCAGCTCACCAACGATGCCCGCGAGCGCTTGAACGAGACTTTGAAGGACAGCGAAAAGAGCGCTGAGAAGGAGGACAAGACCCGCACCGTCGGCCAGCACGTCCTCAGCGCCGCCGAGCAGATGCAAAAGACCCAGCCCGCCGCCGCCGGGGCCGAATTCCAGAAGCTCGCCGAAAAGATGCGCGACCAAGCCCGCCGCGAGCAGGCGCAGACGGAACTCGAAAAACTCGCCCAGCAGCTCCGCGATGCCGGCAGCAACATCACCGGCCAGAACGAAGCCGGCGGGATGAAGGAAATGGCCGCCGCCGGACAGCAGAGCCCGCAGTCCCAGCAGCAGCAAAAGGCAGGTGAGACCCCGAAGGTCGGCCAGTCCCAACCGCAGCAGCCAGGCCAGCAAGGACAGCCGCAGATGCAGCCGCCCGGTCTCGGTCAGATGAGCCAGGGCCAGCAGCAGATGATGCAGCAAAACCCCGTTCCTGGCACCGGCCAGCCGCAGCAAATGATGATGTCCCAGCAGCCGCCCGGACAGCAGGGGCAGCCGCCGAAAGACGGCCAGCCCATGCTCTTCGCCCCCATCCCTGGACAAAAGCCCGGCGAGAAGCCCGATGCCTTCATGCTCGGCCCGCCCGGACAAAACCCCGGTGAAGGCCCGCCCATGGCCATCGCCATGCCCGGCGGCAAAGACCCCGGTGTGGGCAAAGCCGACCTCAACGCCGATGCCACCGCCGCGCAGAAAGCCGGGAACCAAAACGTCGTCGCCGCCCAGCAGAACAACGACGGCACCTCCAGCGTCCGCAGCATCGAAGGCGGCGCGAGAAAAGAAGATGCCAGCCGCACAGCCAGCCAGATCGCCACCGAGACCCTCGCCGCCGAAGAAGAAGCCCTCGACGAAGCCGCACTCCCCCCGTCACGGAGAGAGCAGGTGCGCCGCTACTTCACCGAGCTTCGGAAACGCTTCGAGAAGCCGTGAATCATCGCCGCCATTTCGGGGGTGTCACCCGATTCGCGGGATCGCCCACCGGCTCGATCACGCTTTGAGTGCTGTCGGGTGTCGTGGGGTTTCTGTTGCTGGCGACCGCGGCGTCGATCATCCATGCTGCCCCATGCTCCATCGACTGCTTCTTACTGCCCTCCTGGCTCCTGCCCTCTCCGCTGAAGAGCCGCTGGCCTTTGACCGCCTAACATTTCATGCGGCACCCAAGCCTCTGGCGGTGAAGGCGAAGACGAGCGACTGGCCGCGTGTGCTGGGGCCGAATGAGGACTGCTCCAGCCCAGAGTCGGCTTTGCTGAAAACCTTTCCCGAAGGTGGACTCAAAGCCGTATGGGAAGTGGCCATGGGTGAGGGTTACACCTCGCCCGCGATCAGCGGGGACTTCTGCGTGATCTTCCATGCAATGGAGAAAAAGGAGACCATCGAGTGCCTGCACCGGGAGACGGGCCGCCGCTTCTGGATCAAGGACTACGGCATCGAGTACCAGGACCGCTACGGCTTCGGCAATGGTCCGCGTGGCAGTCCGGTGATCGCGGATGGAGTGGTGCTGACACTGGGTGTGACCTCCATGCTCCACGCGTTTGATTTGAAGACGGGCGCCGAACTTTGGAAGCATGATCTGCGTAAGGAATACAACGTGCCGCAGGACTTCTTCGGCGCGGGGTCATCCCCGCTCGTGGTGGATGGCAAGGTGATCGTGAATGTGGGTGGCAAGGCGGAGGCGTTTGATGGCTTCGAAGATCGCAATGAACGGGCGCGTAAGCTGGCGACGAAGGGTGTGAGCGTAGCTGCCTTTGACCTCAAATCTGGTGAGGTGAAGTGGAAGATCGAAGACGAATGGGGTGCGAGCTATGCATCCCCCGTGCTCGCGAAGCTGCATGGCCAGAGCAAGGTGCTGATCTATGCAGGCGGGGAGAGTGACCCGGCCATCGGCGGGCTGCTGTGCATTGATCCGGCGAGCGGGACACTGCATGATCGCTTCCCCTGGCGGGATGAGGAGTACATTCAATCCACCGGCAGCAGCCCGGTGGTGATCCCGGAGAAGAACCGCGCCTTTATCAGTACGGTCTATCCAAAAAATCGTCCCCACGGCGGCGTGATGGTGGAGTATGACGCCAGCTTCAAAGCCAAAGA
>JBIKIA010000054.1:0-14403 GCA_044361885.1 Prosthecobacter sp.
CCGAGGGCAATGAACTTGCCATTGTCATTCGGGATAGCCTCAATGAGGTTTTCAGGCTCGTCCACGACGTGTCCTTTCTGAGGAGCGATGTCGAGAGGGCCGGGGAGATAGTCGATGACGGCGTCGATCAGATACTGCACGCCTTTGTTCTTGAAGGCAGAACCACCAGCCATCGGAATGATCTTATTGGCGATCACTGTGCGACGGAGCGCAGCCTTGAGTTCTTGAATAGTGATCGGCTTTTCTTCGAGGAACTGCATTCCGAGTTCGTCGTCCTGGCTGCAGACTTGGTCGAGCAGGCCTGCATAAGCCTCTTTGGCCTTGTCGATTTCAGCACCTTGAAGGTCGCGGACGGTGTATTTCGAGCCAAATTTTTCGTCATCCGAATAGATGATTGCTTTTTGGTTCACTACGTCAATCTGACCGATGAGATCCTCTTCGGCTCCGATGGGAATCAGGATTGGCCAAGCATTGGCACCAAGTTTTTGACGCACATCCCTAACGACATTGTCAAAGTTGGCACCGGTGCGGTCCATCTTATTAACGAAGGCAATACGCGGGACGCCATATTTCTCGGCCTGACGATAGACCGTTTCAGATTGAGGCTGCACACCGGCTACGCCGCAAAGCACAAAGATGGCACCGTCAAGGACTCGAAGGGAACGTTCTACTTCAGCGGTGAAGTCCACGTGCCCAGGGGTGTCAATAATGTTAACCCGCATGTCCTCATTCTCACGCATCTTGTAGATGCCAGCTTCCTTGAGCTGCTTCCAGCGGGCTGTAACAGCAGCCGATGTGATGGTGATGCCACGTTCTTTTTCCTGCTCCATCCAATCTGTCGTAGCGGCACCATCATGCACTTCGCCGATCTTATGGATCATGCCAGTGTAGAAAAGGATACGCTCGGTCAGGGTCGTCTTGCCCGCGTCAATGTGAGCACAGATCCCGATGTTGCGGGTGCGCTCCAGTGGGTATTCGCGGTTGGGAGAGTTCGGATTGGACATTGGGACTAAAAAACGTGTGATGTGTCAGAGAAAGGGGCCGCTCCAATCTTAGAAGCGGAAGTGTGCGAAGGCGCGGTTGGCCTGAGCCTGCTTGTGTACGTCGTCACGCTTGCGGACGGAGGAACCCTGGCCTTGGGAGGCTTCCTTGAGTTCATTGGCGAGCGCGCGGTGCATTGGCTGACCTTTGCGTCCACGTGCGTAAGCGACGAGCCAGCGCATGGCGAGAGACTCGGAGCGTGCGGAACTAACTTCCAGCGGCACCTGGTAGGTGGCACCACCGACGCGGCGAGCCTTCACCTCGACCTTAGGCTTGGAATTTTCGATGGCGCGGCTGAAGAGTTCGAGCGGATCGACCGTTTCGGTCTTTTCATTCAGGAGGTCGATGGCCGAGTACACGATGCGCTCAGCGATGGACTTCTTGCCGGACTCCATGACGCGGCTAATCAGACGGGCAACGATCTCGCTGTCGTAGCGGGAATCTTTGACGACTTCTTTGTCGTAAACGCGTTTTCTGCGGGCCATATAAACGAAATGAGTGAGGTGTTGAAGGGGGTCAGTTGAGATTCAGCAGAGCTTATTTCTTGCCCTTAACTGGAGCGGCGACGGCGCCTTTCTTCGGGCGCTTGGCACCATACTTGGAACGGCCGCGGCGGCGCTTGTCCACGCCAAGGCAGTCAAGAGTACCACGGACAATGTGGTAACGCACACCTGGCAAATCCTTCACACGACCGCCACGGACCAGCACGATGCTGTGCTCCTGGAGGTTGTGTCCTTCGCCACCGATATAAGCGATGACTTCGAATCCATTAGTCAGGCGCACTTTGGCGACTTTACGGAGAGCCGAGTTGGGCTTCTTCGGCGTGCGAGTCATCACCTGGAGGCAGACGCCACGGCGCTGCGGGCACTTGGCAAGTGCAGGCGACTTCGACTTCACCGCTTTGTCTTTGCGGCCGTGTCTGACGAGCTGATTGATGGTGGGCATGTTGTCTAAAAAAATCCGTTCCAATTGAGATGGCCGCGCCGGGCATGGGACTGGAGGAGACAATGCACCCTTCTCTGCGTTAGTCAGAGAGAGCACAGTGTTTTTCCGGTTCACTGCTCCGATAGAAAAATGAATCTCGAGAGATTCGTTTCAGCTAACCTTCGGGGGAAGGTCGGGGCTGGGGGCGCGCATTCTGGGACAGATCAGGGAATAGGCAAACGCTTTTTTGTCTTGTTTGGATCTTTTTTAAAAAACCTCCTTCAGCCTCACCGCTCAACTCCTCCACGCCGCATCGCCACATGCTGCAGCATGAGTCGATAGCTGCTCAGCCAGTTCGCTGTGCCAGCCTTGTTCAGCGCCTGAGCGTCTCGGGCCCAAAGGTACGCCGCCTCGGCCCGCCCCCATTGGGACAGGCGATGCCAATGAATGCCCAGGGCTAGGCGAGGTTCCTCGTGGCGTGGCGCTAATGCGAGCGCCTTGTGAATGCTGGCTAACGCCTCCTCATGGAGACCCAGTGCATCACAGACATCAGCGTGGGCAAGGTGGTAGAGATAATTTACTGCATTGAGCGCGATGGCTGTCTCAAGATCTGCCTGAGTTTGCTTCAATATCTCACTCCCTTTAGCCAGATCCTGCTTCGTGAAGCCATCCATCACAGCGAGAGCCCGCTGGTAGTGAACCTCTGCATTCGTGGGATCAAGGCGCACGGCGTCATCAAGGTGCCGCCGCAGAGCTGGCTGATCTTTCCGCGCTTGGGCGAGAATCGCCTGCGCAAATGCCAGATCCCCCCGCCCAAAAAACCAAGCCCCGCCCACTAGGGCGAGGGATGTCGCACCGAGGGCTAACTTGGTGAGAACGCGAACGCCAAACAAGCGTCGCTGGGGGCGGGCCATCTGCTCGAATCCCGGATTGGCCAGCACTCCGAGAAGCAGCGCCCCTGTAAGTGCTGTAGCCGGCACATGGTAATGAAACTCAAACACCGCATGTGTCAGCGTCGCTGCCAGCGCGGCCAAGGCACCGATGCAGAGAGACAGATTCATGCTCAGCACGCGCCCGCTGTTGAGGAATCTCTCCCGCACAAACCAGCGCAGGTAGCGCAAGCCATTCGCCACATGCGCTAAAACCAGCAGCACGAGTAAAGTCGCCCCCACCAGGCCATAGTCAGCGAGAATCTGGAGATATTCGTTATGAGCAAAAAGTGGTTCGGCAGCCCAGACCGGCAGCTTCTCCGATCTTAGCCTCGTACTGCCATCATAGAAGCTTCGTGCCCCCGTGCCGAGCCACGGTGACTCCGCCTGCTGTGCCAGCGCCGACTCCCAGATGCCGAAGCGGATGTCCTGCGTCATCGTCAACCGCTCCGTGCGACCCCGCAGATATTCTTCATTCACCTTCCAGAGCACTCCCCCAGCCAGCAGACTCACCACCAGTCCGCCCCCTAGCAGGCTCCAAAAAAGATGCCTTTGCGCCTGCCAAACCATCCACAGCGCCAGCATCGCAAACACCATTCCCCCCACAACGAGCCCAATCAAAGCCCCCCGGCTAACTGTCAGTGACATGCCCACAGCCATGGTCACGCAGCAAAAGGCCAGCCACAGCTTCAATACAGCACCACCACGACCAAAACACAGCCAGCCTGCCGAAAGGAAAAATGCCACGGACAAAAAGGCCGCAAGATGATTGGCATTCGGAAAGAAGCCACCGATCCGCCCAGGCTCCGCAGGCCGGAGAAAATGTGGCACCAGATGGAAGCCCCAGTTCCCCGACAGATGCACAGATCCCATCGCCAGATTCCCCACGACCAGTATGAGCAGTACCACCAGCCAGGCCATGCGCCAGCGCGGATGACTCGCCGCTGTCACTGTCAGCACATAGGTGACGAAACAGCCTAAGAGGATGATCCCATCCTCCCGCGCATAGGCTGCCACTGGAGAAAGCACCACCCTTCCGATCACATAAGCCCCAAAGGTCAGCGTAGCTGCCAAACAAACATCACTTGGCGGGAAAAACACCCGCAACCGCCAACGCAAAGCCGCCAGCAGTCCCGCGACGCCGAGCAAAATGGCACCGGGCCAGAAAAAAAGCAGCCGCGTCTCCGTCCCCAACACACCAGAGACCAGCAGCGCTAGGAGAAAAATGACAAGTGCGACGTTTTGCATCATGTCGTAGGATTTACAGGTCGCGCTCCAGACATGCAAGACATTGGCTTTGGACTTCCACCCTACAACGAGTAGCCTGCACCCATGTCAGTTCGTCCCACCCTCCCCTTCCCTGATCCGGCTAACTTCCGTGTGAATCCGGTGAAGATCCTCTTCGGCGTCATCGGCCTCGTCGTCGCCGTCGGCCTCTTCTCCAGCTTTTACCAGGTCCCGGCAAACTCCGTCGCCATCGTCCAACGATTCGGCAAGTTCCTCGACACCACCGAGCCCGGCCTACACTTCAAACTGCCCTTTGGCATCGATGAAGTCACCACCGTCGAAACCCGCCGCCAGCTCAAGCTCGAATTCGGCTACGGCTCACGCGGCGCGCTGAACGAATATCAATACAACCAGGACTTCGATGACATGGAGCTGGAGAAAAATATGGTCACCGGCGATCTCAATGCCGCCGTGGTCGAGTGGGTCGTCCAGTTCCACATCTCCGATGCCAAAGCCTACGTCTTCAACTTCCTCGAACCCCAGGCCACCATGCGCGACCTATCCGAGTCCGTCATGCGCGAGGTCGTCGGCGACCGCACCATCGACGAAGTCCTCACCGTCGGCCGCCAGGAGATGGAAGTAAAAGCCCTCGAACGTCTCCAAGTCATCGCCAGCACCCTCGACATGGGCGTCCACGTCGATCAAGTACAGCTCGGCAACGTCAACCCGCCCACCGAAGTCAAAGACAGCTTCGATGAAGTCAACCGCGCCCAGCAGCAGCGAGAGGCCGCCATCAACGCCGCCAACGGCGAATACAACCGCGTCATCCCCGAAGCCCGAGGCAAAGCCGAACAAAGCATCAGCCAGGCCGAGGGTTACGCCACCGAGCGTGTCAACCGCGCCGAAGGTGATGCCACCCGCTTCACCGCCATGCTCACCGAATACAAAAAGGCTCCCGAGGTCACCAAGAAGCGCATTTACCTCGAAACTCTCACCGAGATCCTGCCCACCATTCCCGGCAAGATCATCATTGATGACAAAGTCCCCCAGTTCCTGCCCATGATGCAGCTCCAGCAGGCCAAAAACGTCCAACCCGCCGCCCCTTCCGCACGATGAAACCCGCCCTCTCCCTCCTCATCCTCATCACTGGGTTCGCCCTTTACATCATCGGCAGCGCCAGCTTGTACAGCGTCGCCGAGACCGAGCAGGTCATCATCACCCAGTTCGGCAAACCCGTGGGTGAGACCATCAAAGACGCCGGCCTGCATGTAAAAACACCCTTTATCCAGCATGTGAACCGCTTCGACAAACGCGTGCTCGAGTGGGACGGCCCGCCTGTAAACATGCCCACGAAGGACAAGCTCTACATCGTCGTCGATAGCTTCGCCCGCTGGCGCATCAGCGATCCGCGCGTCTTCTTCGAAAACCTCCGCGACGAGCGCACCGCCCAGTCCCGCCTCACCGACATCCTCGGCAGCGAGACCCGCAACGTCATCGCCAGGCACGACTTCATCGAAGCAGTCCGCAACACCAAGGACCGCAAAGTCGTCCGCGAAGCCGCCGCCGAAGGTGCCGTCACCTCCATCGCCGACGCCCGCCTCGGCACCATGCCACCCATCACCAAAGGCCGCGCCGAACTCGAAAAGGAGATCTTCGCCAACGCAGCCCCCAAAGTGAAAGGATTCGGCATCGAACTCATGGACCTCCGCTTCAAGCGCATCAACTACACCCCCGCCGTCAGCCAGACCATCTACCAGCGCATGGTCAGCGAGCGCACCCAGATCGCCGAGCGCTTCAAATCCGAAGGTGCCGGCGAAGCCGCAAAAATCCTCGGCCAACGCGAGCGTGACCTCAAACTCATCGAATCCGAGGCCTACCGCGAAGTCCAGGAAGTCGAAGGTGCCGCCGACGCCAAAGCCTCGGAAATCTATGCCAAAGCCTACAACGGCAGCCCCGAGTCCGCCGAACTCTTCGAGTTCCTGAAGACCATGGAGGCCTACAAAACGATCATTACCCCGGACACCAGCCTCATCCTCAGCACCGACAGCCGCTTCCTCCGCTACCTGAAGTCCTCAGAAGAGCCCACAGCAGCCCGTACTACCGGCTCAGCATCCGCAGACCCGCTGAAAAGCCTTCCCAACCTCCTGGACATGGTGAAAGCGCCGTGAATCGAGAGTTCTAAAGCCACCTCTGTGATGGAGCTGCTCCGAAGTATGGATACCTCATCGCCTTCCCTGCATCGAACGATCCACGAGATCCTCGTAAATCTTGCGGCGTTCGTCTAGACCGAGGCCTTTGTTTCGCCAGCCGAGCATTTGGCGGTTGATGTCCTCGCGTTGCGAGACGCTCAAGCGCGAAAGTTTGGCCACCATCTCAGCAGGTGGCTGCCGGGGATAACCATCAGAGGAAAAACCTTCGCGGTAATTCACGGCAGCGTCCTTTGCCTCTGCGATCTGGGATGTGCTCAAAGGTGGCAAATTGCTGCCAGAACTGTTACTGGAGCCGCTGCTGCCCGACGATGATCGAGTGCTTTTGGTGGGTGGCTTTTGATAGCGGACAGAGATGACCTGCCCGCCCGCGACTTGGATCTTGGCCGCCCAAGTCCGGGACTCGGCAGGATTCCCGCTAACTCCGACCAACTGCCATCCCTGAAGGTTGGCCGCCTTGGAAACTACCTGAGACTGCATAGTTTCCGTGTCGAGCAGCGTCGCGAAGACATCGCCCTCGATATGTGCGATGCCAGTGAGGATGATCGAGTCCGAAACACCCAAGGAGCGGGTGAATGGTGAGTTCGTGAACAGGGCCTCGAAGTTCGTTTCATTCACAGACTGAGGGATCGCGCCATCATCGACAGATGGAGGGGACTTCTGAATCATGTCGGCTGCGCGCATCGTGACGGCACCGAACAAGGCCATAAAGAAAACGCTTCGCGCAACTTTCACGACCTTCCTCCCAACGATATACGGCTGAGTCTCATGGAGCCAGGTACGGCAAGAGCCCGCCAAAACCATCACGGGAGCTTCTGAAACTCTGACCAACCTTCCCAGGCGATGCGCTGGAGGTCGGCGCGGACTTGGTCGGAGAACTTGCGGGTGATCGGGTTGCCATCGCGATCCTTCGTTTTGTCGTCCCTTTTGCCTTCAAAATGGCGGGTGTCGGTGACAGAATCAATGGGCAGGCCGACTGGGCTTTGGCTGAAGATTGCGGCGTAAAGTGTGCAGGCGGTGAGGTAGCCCATGGTCTGGTTTAGATGCGCGTCTTTGACGAAGCGCAGCGTCAGATCGGGCCGCTGGGTCTGGCAGCGATGCGCCACGAGCGCCATCGGAGCGACGGCTGCACCGATCTTCTTCGCCAGCGCAGCGGTGGCGCGTTCCTTGGCGAGTATGGGAGCTGCATCGGGTGTGATGGTCAGTGGTTTGTCGTTCTGCGTTGTGGGAGTGGTTTCATAGAGAATCACTCGCGCACCTTGAGTTTTGGCGAGTTCGGCGAACTTCGGCGTATACTCGGCATACGGGGTGGGATCACCTTGGACATCATCACGGTAAGATTGGAGCACTACGACATCCCAGGGCCGGCGGTTGGCTTCGATTTTAGGCAACAGCGCGCGGTGACGTGCGAGCGCGCTTTGAGCATAGTTGTCCTTCGGGTTATCCGCGAAGGCCTTCTCCAGTGCAGCGATCGTGGCCTTCTCCTCGACCTCGGTGAGCGTTGATTGCTGTACGATGTTCTGCGTCCCAAGCCGCCAGTGATCCTTGAGCGTGCTGCCACCATAAATGATTTTCGTGTGGTTGAACGTGAGCCCAGGATTGCCTGCCTCCGCCATCGCTTTCACCACCGCGGAGAGATTGTGCCGGGCGGTGAAGCTGTTGCCGATAAAGAGGACGTTTAGCGTCTTCTTTTCGCCCTCCGCGCCGACGCCAAGGGATAGTGATACGAGAGTGAATGCCAGGGTGGCGATGCAACGAAGGGTGCGTGTCATGATCGGGTGCGGATGACTGCTGAGAACGAGCCCCTGTCCTTACCTCTCTCAGTATTCATTCACAGCCGTTCCATGGCAGAAATGAACATTGTGCAAATCTGGGCTTGCCTTCGCGGGGAGATTTTTTCAAAATCCCTCTGTGTGCCGTGAACACACCTTCGGATAAATCCACCAAACATACCTTAATGAAACCAAAACACATGCTTCTCCTCGCGGCGCTGTGCGCCGTTACATCATCCATCACGGCATACGCTGCTGAACCCAAAAAGGCAGCGGCGGCGGAGGCTCCAAAGGCCGCTGCCAAAAAAGGCGAACCCAAGGCCAAACAAGACACCTATCCCCTCTACGGCAAGGTCGTGACCATCACCTCACGCACGCTCACCATCGTCCGCAGCGATGCGGCTGAAGCTGAGCAGAGCAAGTACGCCATCAACGCCAGTACGGAGTATGTGGACGGTGAGAAACCTGCGACCATCGAAGCTGTGAAAGTCGGCTCCTGGGTCGGTGGCTCGGTCAAAAAGGCGGAGGGAGATGGCAATGACATCGTCCTGAAGCTGAATGTCGGTGTGAAACAGAAGTCCGCCAAGAAGGCCAGCAAGGCCCCCAAGAAAAAGACGGACGCCAAGTCAGATGCCAAAAAGAAAGCGGAGTAGTGGTGATGGAGCAGTGACTTGTTGAAAAAGCGGCGTGGAGAGTTCCACGCCGCTTTTTTATGAGCAGGCATGGCTTCCTCCTTTTGATTGCCTCGCCTCCAGCAATCCGTCAGCATGGGCAGATGAAGCCATTTATGCTCCTCGCCGCACTCGTCTCCTTCAGCACTCAAGCTTTTGCCTGGGCCAGCGGCGGACATAAAATCATCGCCCTCCTTGCCTGGGAGCAGCTCAGCCCCGCCAGCCGTGACAAGGTCGCTGCCTTGCTGGCGCAACATCCTGAGCACAGGCCGCACTTTCGGCAGATCATGGAAAAGGAACTGGGCGGCAGTGCCACGAAGGAGCAGCAGCAACGGTGGGACTTCACACAGGCCGCCATCTGGCCGGATCACGTTCGCCCGCCGCTCGACGGCAGTTCCAATCCCAACGAGAAATACCACCACGCCACGTGGCACTACCTCGATCTGCCCGTGTTTGCTGATGCCAATGCCAAAGCCCGGCTCCCGACCCCGAAGCTGTTTTGGAAATGGAACCCGGGCATGCCCGAATTCATCGAGCAGCGACTCACCGCAGCGCAGGTTATCGACAAAGCCTACCAACTCATCCCTGATGCCGCGCAGTCGAAAGCCGAGCAGGCCATCCTGCTTTGCTGGCTATTTCACATCACCGGCGATCTCCACCAACCCTGCCACACGGCGGCGCTTTTTTCAGTGAACCAGTTCCCCAAAGGCGACCGCGGTGGCAACAGCATCCTGCTCAAAGACGCGCCCGGTGACAATCTCCATGCCTACTGGGACAATCTCCTCGGCGATCCCAGCTCACGCTTTGCCGATGCTGAAAAGGCCAGCCGCGAAATGCTTGCCGACAAGGCTCTCATGCAAGCGGCTGCGACTGGCAGCCCCACCATTGATCCCAAGGAGTGGATCCAGGAAGGTGCCGCCGTGGCAGAACGGGATGTCTATCCAGCCGACCTCGTGAAGCTCGTTCTGCAAAGTCAGCCGCACAGTTACAAGAAGAACAACTTCACCTACACCGCCGTCGGCCCCATTGATCTGGGTGCCGACGGCCTCAACGCCTACGATACCACCGCGCGCGCCACGGCCCGCCTGCGCGCAGCGATCGCAGGACGGCGACTCGCCAGCGCGCTGGAGAAAGTCACCGGGCACTGATGCATACATCGGGAGGCAGCCGCTTCGCTTCAGGGTGGAACACGCAGACAGGCTTAATCTATAGAAATGGCTGAGAACTCGCCTCAGCGCTGTGCGTTACCCAGCGCCACCACCATGAAGCCACTCTTCACCGCCATCCTCGCGTTCATCGCATCGGCCTCCATTGCCGCGCCGAAGTTCAATGTCCTGCACATCGTTTCCGACGATCTGAACTGCACGCTCAGTTGCTACGGCAATACGCAGGTGAAGACGCCGCACATCGACAAGCTCGCTGCCAGCGGCGTGCGCTTTGAGCGTGCCTACTGCCAGTTCCCGCTGTGCAATCCCAGCCGCGCCTCCTTCATGACCGGCATGAGGCCCGGCAGCACGAAGGTCTATGAGAACGCCACCCACTTCCGCCAAGCATTGCCCGATGTGTTGAGCATCCCGCAGACCTTTTCCAAGGCGGGCGCCTTTTCCGCACGTGTCGGCAAGCTCTACCACTACGGCGTGCCCACGCAGATCGGCACCAGCGGTCTCGATGACGAACCCTCCTGGCAGCAGGTCGTCAATCCCATCGGCCATGACAAAAAAGTCGAGGATCAGATCCACACGCTCGCACCCGGCCAGTTCGGTGGTGTGCTCAGTTGGTTTGCCGACAAATCCGAGGACCCGCAAACCGACGCCGTGGGTGCGGCGGAGGCCATCAAGCTGCTCGAAGCAAAGAAGGATGTTCCGTTTTATCTCGCCGTCGGCTTCTACCGACCACACACGCCGTATGTCGCACCGCAGAAGTATTTCGACATGTATCCGCTCGCCGGCATCCAACTCGCCAGCGGTCCCATGAAGGACGCGCCCGGCGTCCCCGCGCCTGCCTATGCCAGCTACAAGAAGGAGCAGGACCAGCTCACTGATCCGATGCGCAAAGAGATCCTCCAGGCGTACTTTGCCTCCACCACCTTCATGGATGATCAGGTCGGTGCAGTCATCGCTGCTGTCGAACGTCTCGGCCTGCGGGACAAAACCGTCATCGTCTTCCACAGTGACCACGGCTACCACACCGGCGATCACGGCCTCTGGCAGAAACAAAGCCTGTGGGAAAACTCCACCCACGTTCCACTCATCATCAGCGTCCCCGGCAATGCCAGCAACGGCAAGACCTGCCCACGCACTGTCGAACTCATTGATGTTCACTCCACCCTTGCCGATGTCTGCGCCCTGCCCGCGCCGCAGACCGATGGAGTGAGTCTCAAATCTCTGCTCGACAACCCACAATCCGAGTGGTCCCGCCCAGCCTTCACCCAGGTCATGCGCAATGGCACCCCTGCTGCCGGAACTGCCCCGGCAAAAGGCAAAGGCGGCAAAGGAAAGGGTAAAGCTATCTTCGGACTCACCGTCCGCACCGAGCAGTTCCGCTACACCGAGTGGGATGAAGGTCGCCAGGGTTCCACGCTTCATGATTTGAAAAACGACCCGCAAGAAGCCCGCAACCTCACCTCAGATCCCGCACACGCCGAAACCGTCGCGAAGATGAAATCCCTGCTCGCTGGATTGAAGAAGTAAGCCCACCACACCTCCGTCATGAAACCGCTCATCTTAGCGATCTCTGCATTCCTTTGCGGCCAGCTCACCGCTGCCGATCCCGTTCTTCTCTACTCCGATGACTTCGCCCGCGATGAAGCCACGCCCGGCAAAGAAGACATCGGCAACGGATGGACCAGCAACAGCGCTTGGCGCGCCAAAGGCCATCAGCAGGTCGATCTCATCGGCGGCGTCATGCACGTCACGAAGCATGCCGAGGCCGATCACGGGGTCGCCATCTTCCACAACGTCGAGTTTCAGGACGGTCTCGTCGAATTGAAGTTCAAACTCGGTGAAGGCGACGATCTTGGTGTCGATTTCGTCGATCGCGAGTTGAAGACCGTGCACGCCGGTCACCTCTGCATGGCCCGCGTGACGAACAAAAACCTCACGATCACCGATTCCAAGACCGGCGGCATGGATCTCAAGATTCAAGAGCGTCGCAAAGCCGGGGACAAATCGCCTGAACTCGCAGCCCTGCTCAAATCGAAGACCAAGACCTTCAAACTCGACCTCAAGCCCGAAGACTGGCACACGATGCACATCAAAATCGTGGCTGATCAAATGTCCGTCCGCATCGACGGGCAGGAGATCGGTTCCTTCAGCAGCGAAGGCATCGCGCATCCGACCAAACGCATGATCACCCTCGCAGTAAACAAATCCGCTCAGGTGGATGACGTGAAGGTGTTGCGGCTGAAGTGATCATGCGACTTGCCTTTTCCATCCTCTTGCTAGCCACCGCAGCACTCGCCCAGCCGCATCACAAAGTCGTTCCTGACTGGCCGAAACTGCCCGCAGGTCACGCACTAGGCCTCTGCGCTGGAATCGGCGTCGATGCACAAAACCGCGTCTTCGTTTTCCATCGCAGCGGGAGGAAGTGGTCGAATCCCTTTCCCAAAGATCCCATCGCTGCGCCCACGATCAGCGTAATTGACGGTGCCAGCGGCAAGCTGCTCAGCACCTGGGGTGATAATCGCTTCATCATGCCGCATGGACTCACAGTCGATCATGAGGGCAATCTCTGGCTCACCGATGTGGGCCTGCATCAAGTATTCAAATGCACGCCGGAAGGCAAAGTGCTGCTCACGCTCGGCGAAGCAGGCGTTCCCGGCTCCGATCACTCGCATTTCAATCTGCCCACCGATGTCGCGGTGCTGCTCGATGGCTCGTTCTATATCAGCGATGGCTACAAGAACACGCGTGTGATGAAGTTCAGCACGGACGCTCGCTTTGAGTTTGAATGGGGTACGAAGGGCAAAGGTGACAGCGAGTTCAACCTGCCCCACGGCATCGCCATCGATTCAGAGGGCCGCATCATCGTCTGCGACCGCGAAAACGAGCGCCTGCAGCTCTTCGATGCTCGTGGTGGCTTCATCTCCGCCTGGAAAGGCCCGCATCTCGGCAAGCCATACGGCATCGCCACCACTCCCGGTGGCCCCCTCTTCGTCATCGACGGCGGATCGCCCTCGCTGAAGCCCGAGCTGCGCGGCAAAGCCGTCGAACTCGATGCTTCCGGCACTGTCATCGACACCTTCGGTTCATTCGGCATCGCCCCCGGTCAGTTCCAGCTCGGCCACGACATCGCCATCAGCCCCGATGGCGCGGTGTATGTCGCTGAAGGCACCGGCGCACGTGTGCAGAAGTTTGTGCGCAAGAAGTGAGGCGGCGCGCAGTTCCCTCGCGCCATGCGTACTCTGTTTTTTCTCTGCGTCTTCACCACATCGCTTTTTGCGGCGAAACCGAATGTTCTACTCATCATGGCCGATGACCTTCGTGATTTCGGCGGAGCTTTTACCAAGGACGTGGTCAAGACGCCGAACCTCGACCGTCTTCGTGCACACGGCACCACCTTTGAACGGGCCTATGTGCAGTATCCCGTCTGCAATCCCAGCCGCAGCAGCATGATGACCGGCCTGCGTGCCGAGCAGACCGGCATTGTCGGCAATGACACGAAGCTCCGCGAAAAAATGCCGGACGTCACTACGCTACCGCAACTCTGCAAAGACGCTGGATGGCAGGCGCATGCGTTTGGGAAGCTCTTTCATCTCGGCGGCAAAAACCCGCAGGAGAAGCAGGCGTGGATGGATGCTGGCAAGTCCTGGCACACGGCGCAGGCTTTTGAGGCAACGAAGACAGGCAGGAAACTGCTCGAAGGCCGCAATGTGACCGGTGGCGCACTCAAATGGTGCCAATGGGGCGCCGCCGATGGCACCGATGAGGATCAACCCGACGGCCAGATCGCCGCCGCCACGGTGGCGATGATCGAAAAGCTCGGCGATGCGCCGTGGTTCATCGGCTGTGGCTTCATGAAGCCACATGATCCCTTCATCGCGCCGAAGAAGTATTTCGATTTGTATCCGCTCGAGTCGATCAAGCCGTGGCGTGATCCTGCGGACATGACGGCTGTGCGCAAAGACAGCGTGGGCTTCGGGGCCTACGGCGAGGCCTTTGCCAAATTCACTGATGTCGAGTGGCATGAGCTGCTCCGCGCCTACTGCGCCGGCACGAGCTTCATGGACGCGCAGCTCGGTCGCGTGCTCGATGCGCTCGACAAGCACCAGCTCTGGGACAAGACGATCGTCGTCTTCGTCGGCGATCACGGCTACCACACCGGCGAGCGCCGTTGGTGGAACAAGAACACGCTTTTTGAGCGCAGTTGCCGCGCACCGCTCATCATTGCGGCTCCCGGCATGAATGGCGGCCAGACGACTCGCTCTCTCGCCGAATTCGTCGATGTCTATCCTACCCTCACCGACCTCTGTGGCCTGAAAATGCCACACGCCGCTGCTGGAGCCAGTTTGAGGCCGCTTTTGATCAAGCCAGAGGCGAGCATCAAAGACAGCGCCTTCACACTCGTCACCCGCACACCGAAACTACACGGTCAAAGTGTCCGCACCGCCCGCTGGCGTTTCAATCTCTGGAGT
>JBIKIA010000008.1:0-28791 GCA_044361885.1 Prosthecobacter sp.
GTGATGGCCACACCGAACTCTACGACCACGACGCCGACCCCGAAGAACTCCGCAACATCGCCGCCGATCACGCCGATGTGGTCAGCGAACTCACCGCCAATCTCGAAACTCTGCCCAAGCTCCAACCATGATCCGCTTCCTCCTCCTCACTCTTTTCGCCTCCATCGCTGTTGCCGAGCCACTGCTCGAAAAAGTCGATGTCTTTCCCGCCAACACGAATGGCATCGCCCGCTATCGCATTCCGGGGATTGTGGTGACGCCAAAGGGCACCGTGTTGGCCTACTCAGAGGCGCGGCGAAATAGCAGCTCCGACTGGGGCGAAATTGAGATCCATCTGCGTCGCTCCACGGATGGCGGAAAGACGTGGGAGGCTGGAAAGCACATCGCCCATCACGGCGCACGGCTGGAAGGCAATCCGCACAAGAAAAAGGATGGCGGCGAGAAGGAGCAGACGGTGAATAATCCCGTCGCCATCGTGGATCGCGACACGGGAGCCATCGAGTTCCTCTACTGCATCAACTACGCCCGTTGCTACGCTATGCTCAGCACGGATGACGGCCTCACTTGGAGCACGCCAGTGGATGTCACGGCCACGTTTGAGCCGTTTCGGAAGCACTACGACTGGAAAGTCATCGCCACCGGTCCTGGGCATGGCATTCAGCTCAAGAGCGGCCGCCTCGTGGTGCCGATCTGGCTCGCATACGGCAAAGAAGGCGATCATGGCCCTTCCGCGGCGGCCACGATCTACAGCGATGATCATGGCAAAACCTGGCTCGCAGGCGATCTCGCGGTGCCAAACGAAGGCGAGTTCGGCAATCCGAATGAAACCATGCTCGCTGAGCTTTCCGATGGCGGTGTGATGCTCATCACGCGCAGTGTGTCGAAGCCGAATCGCAAAATCATCACCACCAGCCCGAACGGTGCCACCGGCTGGAGCAAGCCCGCGTTTCACGAGCAACTCTGGGAGCCTATCTGCATGGCCAGCATCACCGCCCATCCCGCCAAGCTCGGCACGCTGATCTATTCCAATCCCCACACACTGAAGCTCGACAAAGACGGCAAAGAAACGCCCGCAGGCCGTGGCAAGCGTGAAAACCTCAGCATCAAGCTCAGTCGCGACGACGGCAAGACCTGGCCGGTGAGCAAAACGCTCGACGCAGGCCCCAGCGCCTACTCTGACCTCGCCGTGCTGCCGGACGGCACCGTGCTCTGCCTTTACGAAGGCAAGGCGGACATCTTCTGCGCCCGCTTCAATCTCGAATGGATCACCGCGCCATGAGGTCATGCGGCATTCTCTTTTCGGCACTCTTCGCCCTATCCCCTTCGCACCTTGCAGCGCAGCCAAACATTCTCTTCATCTACGCGGATGACTGGGGCTTTGGCGATCTCGCCTGCCATGGGCATCCGCATTTAAAGACGCCGAACCTCGACCGCCTCGCACGCGAAGGGACGGACTTCCATCAGTTCACGGTGTGCAATCCCGTGTGCTCGCCGAGCCGCACCGCCATCGTCACCGGGCAGTATCCGGCGCGGCATAGCGTGCATCAGCACTTCGCCACGCACGCGGAGAATGTCGCTCGAGGCATGCCCGACTGGCTCGATCCGAAGGCACCGCTGCTGCCGCGAGTGCTGCATGAGGCTGGCTACGCCACCGCGCATTTCGGCAAATGGCATCTCAGCGGCCAGGAGAAGAGCATGAATGCCCCGCTGCCCGCCGAATATGGCTACGACGATGCCGCCGTGTGGGTCGGCCCTGGTCGCAGCGTCTTTGAAGGCACCAGCCTCGCCGATGTACCTGCCAAAGAAGGCCCCATTTACCAAACCACCGCCGCTACGGAGAATGCGCTACGTTTCATCCGCGAGGCAAAGGATCAGCCCTTCTACCTCAACCTCTGGCTGCACGAGGCACATCATCTCGTCGCGGCTTCGGACGAAGACAAAAAAGCCTACCCCGACACCACCGAGCCGCAGCGCACCTTCTACGCCGCCATCACGCGTGCGGACAAGCAAATTGGTCGCGTGCTTGCCCTGCTGGATGAACTCAAGCTCGCCAACAACACCCTCGTCTTTTTCTCCAGCGACAACGGCCCCGAAAACTCGCACGCCGAACCGGGACAGAAGTTTTATCACAGCGTCGGCACCACAGGCGGTCTGCGCGGACGGAAGCGCAGCCTCTACCTGGGCGGCGTGAACGTGCCCTTCATCGTGCGCTGGCCCGGCGTGGTGCCCGCTGGCCGTGTGGACAAGATCAGCGTGCTCTCAGGCGTCGATGTCATGCCCACGATCATCGCTGCGCTCGATGTGAAAGCGTCCGCCGGTTATCAAAGCGATGGCATCAATGTCCTCGCCGCCCTCAAAGGTCAGCCCTTCAAACGCGAAGCTCCCATCTTCTGGGAATGGCGCGGTCCCCACTCGCAGGAAGCCGATTGGCCCACACACTCCATCCGCGATGGCGATCACGTTTTGCTCCACGACGAAAACTTCGCCCGCGTCGAACTCTACAACGTCATCGCTGACCGTGCGCAGCAGCAGAACCTCGCTGACAAGCAGCCAGAACTCGTCGCCAAGCTCAAAATCAAGCTCGATGCCTGGCGCAAAACACTGCCCACGCCCTTTGTGCAGTCCGGTGGCCGCACGCCGGTCTCCGCGCCCAAAAAAGCGCCTATGGTGGACCGTGCCGCCGCCTTCAAACGCTGGGACAAAAACACCGACAACATCCTCACCCTCGAAGAATACGCCAATGGCCTCGCGAAGAAGGAAGACGCCCCAAAGCGCTTCAAGACCTTCGACAAGAGCGGTGACGGCAAATTGACCCGCGAGGAGTTTATGGGCTCTCGTTAGCCGGTTTCACTACCCGATGATCTCCACCGGACAATCCGGCAGACTTGCCATGAAGGCACGGCCATAGGGCTTCGAGATGATGCGGGGGTCGAGGATGGCGATGATGCCTTTATCCTTCTGCGTGCGGATGAGGCGGCCAACGCCCTGGCGCAGTTTGAGGATGGCTTCGGGGACGCTGTATTCGCTAAAACTGTTCCGGCCCTGTTCTTCGAGGTGTTCAAGTCGGCTGGCAACGACGGGATGGTCGGGCACGGCAAAGGGGAGTCGAGTGATGATGACGTTGCTGAGGGCCTCGCCGGGGACATCGACGCCCGTCCAGAAGCTGTCGGTGCCAAACAGGATGCTGTGCACGTCCTTTTTGAACTCGGCGAGCATCTGATGGCGTGGCATTCCACGACCTTGGGCGAGCAAGCGCCAGCCGTGGTCATCGCAGAAGTCCTCCAACCGGTCTGCCATGGCGGTGAGCTGTGAGTAGCTGGTGAAGAGGACGAAAGCTCGGCCCTGGGAGAGTTCGAGGAAGTGCTCGATCTTCTCCTGAAGCGCATCGGGATAGCTGGCTTCCTTCGGCTCGGGCATCTTCTTCACGAGGTAGAGCCGCATCTGCTTTTTGAAATCAAAGGGGCTCTCGATGCAGGAGGCGCGGGCCTTTTGAGCGCCGACGCGATTGCGGAAGTAGTTGAGCTGCGTGTCATCGCCAATGCCGAGGGTGGCGCTGGTGAAGACGCAGGCTTTGCCGCCGGAGAAGAAGATCTCTTCGAGCTTCGGTGCTACGTCGATGGGGGCGCTGTGCAGGGAGAGATTGCGCGTGTCTCCGGTGCCGCGCTCGGCCCAATAGACATGGCCGTCTTCGGTTTGATCGAGGAAGGCAGAGAGGTCAGTGCGCAGCGCGGTGAGGCGTTTGGCGATGTCGTGCAGCTCGAGTTTCTGGCCTTCGCTCTTCGCGGCATCGCCGGCTTTGATGGCAAAGTTGGCGACACGTTGCAGCGGCAGGGCGAGCGTGTTTTCGGTTAGCCCGGCTTCGCGAATGCGAAACTCTTTCCCATACGGCCCGCTGAATTTGCAGCGGGCTTCGGCTTCGCGGAAGAACATCTCGGCGGCACCAATGGATTGTGTGACTTCGCGGATGGCATCGCTGTCACCGACGCTCTGGAAGAAGCCTTTGCGCGTCTTCGGATTGTAGAGGCGGCCAAGTTCAAAGCGGACGCTGGACTCGTTCACATGGATGCCGAAGGCCTGTGCGGCGATGTTCTCGATGGTGTGGGCTTCGTCTATGATGACGAAGTCGCGCGGGAAGATGAAGTTGGCGTCCTCGGTGAGGATTTCATCGGCGGAGGCCAGCAGGGTGAAGAAGAGCGTGTGGTTCAGCACGAGCACATCCGCAGCAGCCATGCGGCGGCGGACATCCTGGTAAACGCAGCCGCTTCCCGGCGGGCATCGGCGCGGAGTGCATGCGTGGGGTTCACTGCGGACCATGGACCAAAGTCGCGCGCCGGGCGTGAAGTCCATCTCGCTGAGCGTGGCGGTGGGGTTCTCGCGATGCCAGTCCTCGATGAGCTGGAGCTCGGCGGCCTCGCTGCTGCTGAAGAGGTCGCCCGTTTGAGAGAAGGCGTGCTTCAGACGCGTGGGGCAGAGGTAGTTGTTCCGGCCTTTTAGCAGCTCGGCATGGAAGTCCCCGACGATCTTTTTGACGATGGGGATGTCTTTGTGGATGAGCTGCTCCTGGAGATTGATCGTGTGGGTGCAGATGATGGCCTTCCGCTTGTGCTCGATGGCAAAGGTGGCGGCGGGGATGAGGTAGGCCAGGGACTTGCCGACGCCGGTGGCAGCTTCGCAAATGAGCGCGCGGTTCTTTTCCAGCGCATCGCCGACGAGCTGCGCCATCTGCTGCTGTTGCGGGCGGAACTCGAACTGGAGCGACTCGGCGAGCTTTCCATCCTGGGAAAAGGCCCGATGCATCCGGTCGGCGAGCGAGGGGCCGGTGGCGCCGGGGGTGGCTTCGAGGATGCTGATCATGGAGGGCTGTGGCTATGCCGATGGCAGCGCGCCTTGCAACGCATACTCGGTGGGATCCTCGAGACCGGCGAGCATGAATGCCTCCCGCCGCTCCACGCAGGTGCCGCAACAGCCGCAGTGGATGGCACCTCCTTTGTAGCAGCTCCAGGTGCGGGCGAAGTCGATGCCGAGGTCGTGACCGAGCTTGGCGATGCCTGCTTTATCCATGTTAATGAAGGGTCGGAGCAGCTCGATGCGGGCATAGGTGCCCTCGCGCATGGAGGCGGCCATGGCCTGCATGAAGGGCTCCCGGCAGTCGGGATAGATGGCGTGGTCACCCGCATGTGCGGCGATGACGAGTGCCTCAGCTTCCCGTGATTCGGCGATGCCGCAGGCGATGGCGAGCATGATGCCATTGCGAAACGGCACGACGGTGCGCTTCATGTTTTCATCGGCGTAGTGACCTTCGGGGATGTCGCCACCGCTTTGCAGCAGGTCGGAGGCGAAGAGTTCGTTCACGAAAGGCAGCGCGACCACGTCGTGCCGAAGCCCGAACTGCTGGCAATGCCAGCGCGCCATGGCGATCTCGCTGGCGTTGTGTTTGGAGCCGTAGTCGAAGCTCACCGCGCCCACGACATCGTGCTCCTGCCGGGCCTGATAAAGGGCGACGGTGGAGTCCATGCCGCCGCTGAGGAGAACGAGGGTTTTCATGCGTGGTGCCTTATTTCTTTTCCCACTCGAGCGTGCCTTCGAAGTTCGGGAAGCGTGCCTCGCAGGTGAGCTGGATGCCGCCGCGCGGGGCGAAGCGACCACGGACGATGGCCTGCTTTGGCGCGCAGGCTTTCACAAGGTCGTCGAGGATGCGGTTGACGATGGCTTCGTTGAACGAGGGGTGATTGCGAAAGCTGGCGAGGTAGAACTTCAGCGACTTCGTTTCCACGCAGAGCGTGTCCGGGATGTAGAGGATCTCGATGTGGGCCGCGTCCGGCTGGCCGGTGACGGGGCAGAGCGAGCCGAAGTCTGGCTGGCTGAGATGGATGGTGTAGTTCCGGCCCGGCGTGCGGTTTGGGAAGGTCTCCAGCACGGCCTCATCAGGCGAGGGCGGCAGTTTGTGCTCGGAGCGGCCGAGGAGGGTGAGATCAAGAGGAGTAGAAGCGGACATGAGCGTCTCAGTATGGCTGGGATGCCGTGAGTCGCAACCGTGCTGGCACGAGACCAGGCTTTCCAACGTTTGAAAACCACGGCAAGCTGGCGCAAATCATCTCACGCATGTCTAACCTGCCCTCCCAAGTCACCAGCCATCCACTGCTTCGAGTGGTCGTGTATGGGGCGGCCATCGTGCTGGCTCTGCTGCATGTGTTCGTCACCTTTCGTGGACTGAGCAGTGCGACGGGCATGGAACAGGCTCAGCTCGCTCGTGAGGTGGCGCGAGGTCATGGTTACACGACGAAAGTAATCCGCCCTTATGCCTGGGCACGCATGGAGGCCTCGGGGAAAACGGTGCTGCTTGAAGCAATGCCCGAGATCACGCAGCCACCGCTACAGCCGCTGATCCTGGCACCGATTTTCAAGCTGCTGGAGCGGCATCAGCTCTTCGATCCGGCAAAAGGAGGCTCCATTTATCTGCTGGATCGCGTGATCGCCTGCCTTGGCGTGACCTGCCTGCTGCTGACGCTGGTGTGGACTCATGGCGCTGCGCGGAGACTCTTTGATGACACTGTGGCTTCCTTTGTCGTGCTCATCTTGCTCGTGTGCGAGCCACTATGGCAACTCGCGGTGAGTGGCAGTCCAGTCGCTCTGTTGCTGCCGCTGTTTGCGCTGACTTTTCGGTTCCTCGCTGTGGCGCAGATTCGATTGCAGGACGGTCAGGGGATCATGCTCCAGGCATTGCTCATCGGGCTGCTGGCGGGGCTGATGCTGCTCACGCATTGGATGGCTCTATGGCTGGTGGCTGGACTGCTGATCGCTGCCGCTTTTACCCTGCCGGGCAAACGCATGGCCGTGGTGATCATGGCAGCGCTTCCCGTGGCTGCCTATGGGGCGTGGGGCTGGTGGTTGACGCGTGAGTGTGGCGATGCACTCGGCGGCGCGAAGACGCTGTTTCAATCCCACCTGCTCTCCATGGAGCCTTCGCTGCTCCAGCGTGAGTTCTCCATCACCACCCAGCCCGTGGCGGTGGATGACCTGCTGCGCAAAGTCTCCGTGAACTGGCGGGATCAGCTCTCCCAGGGCTTTGCCCACCTCGGGCTGATCGTGCCCGCAGCAGCTTTCTTCGCCGCGTTGCTGCATCGCTTTCGCCGTCGCGAGTCTGCGCGCAGTTGTCACGCGCTGGCCATCATGTTGGGTGCGGTCTCCCTGGGCATGGGGTTCCTGGGATTGCCGGACGAGACAGCGGATGATCAGGCGCTTTACATCGTGCTCGCACCGGCGATGAGCATCTTTGGTACGGCCATGCTCGCGGTTTTGTGGTCGCGACTTCATGGCAGCAATGCGGTGAGTTTCTGGGCACGGCTGGGCTTCGGAGTCATCGCCGTGGCAGTCTCTGCGATCCCGATGGCCGCCGAGCTGCCTGCCCAGGTGAAACTGGGCCTCACGCTACGAGGGCGCCTCTACCCACATTGGCCGCCCTATGTGCCGGACCGCGTGTCCTTCATGCGTCGACTCACTGAGCCAAACGAGATCATCTTTTCCGACGCACCCTGGTTTGTGGCCTGGTATGCGGATGTCCGCTCTGTCTGGCTCCCGGTGAGACGCAGTGACTTCGCCGCCATGACTCAAAAGGCTGAGTCTGCTGGCACGTCCGTGGCAGGCATCGTGGTCACGCCGCTGAGTTCGAAGGTGAATCATCTCCACGAGGCGTTCTCCGGGCCCTACCGAGAGTGGCCCGACCTCATTTTCCGCGGCCCGATGCTCGCGCTGGACCGCGAATTCCTTCCCTATCCTGATTTTAGATTCATCATCCCTCTGCCTCTGATGGTGCAGAATGTCGGGACCAGGGAGACTCTCAGCATGCAGATGACCTTCTACACCGACAAGGTCCGCACGCCGAAGAACTAGGCTTCACGTCACATTGAGTCTTGGCATCGGCAACCGCAGCGCTCATGCTCGCACCACCATGTCCGATACCGTCAAAATCATCGCCGCCGAGTCCGCCCCTGCCCAGGCCAAAACCGCGCCAGCACCTGAGGCCGTTTATTCCAATGTCAGCCGTATCTTCGCCACACCGAATGAGGTCGTGCTCGACTTCGCGCTGAACCTGAATGCCTTCGGCCCCATGATCGAGGAGGACGCCCGCATCGTCAGCCGCGTGGTCAGTTCTTATGATGGTGCGAAGCGCCTCTGGCTGCACCTCACCCAGACGCTCCAGGCCTATGAGCAAAAGTACGGCGTCATCGAGCTCGATGTCACGAAGCGTGTGAAGTCCTGAGTCCGCCACGTTTTCCCAGTCTCCAAACACCACCGCCATGCCCACCCGCCGCAGCTTTCTCCAAAATGCCTCCCTCCTCGCCGGATCACTTGCCACCACTGGCCTGACGACCGCCAGCGCCGCTGAAACCCGCGCCAACAAGCTCTGCTTTTTCACCAAGCATCTCCAAGGCCTGAGCTTCGATGACATCGCCAGCCTCGCCGTGGAAATGGGCGTCGATGGCGTCGAGTCTCCCATCCGTCCAAAGGGTCACATTGAGCCCGAGAAGGTCGCCGACGAGCTGCCGAAGTATGTCGAAGCGCTGAAGAAGCAAAACCTGGAGCTCACCATCATGACCTCCGGCATCAACGAAGTCAGCGCCGAACAACATACCGAAGCCGTCCTGCGCACCGCCGCCAAGCTCGGCGTGAAGCGCTTCCGCATGAACTACTACAAGTATGATCTCGCCAAGCCCATCTGGCCCCAGCTTCAGGAGGTCAAACCGAAGCTCAAAGACCTCATCCAGCTCTGCCAGGAGGTCGGCATCCAGCCGCTCTTCCAGAACCACAGCGGCAAGGACTACTTCGGCGCTCCCATCTGGGACATCTACAGCCTCATGCAGGACTACACCCCGCAGCAGTTTTCCTTCTGCTACGACATCTTCCACGCCACCGTCGAGGGTGGCCTCCAGTGGCCTCTCAGCGCCGCTTTGACCTCCGACCGCTGGGGAGCGATCTACTTCAAGGACTTCAAATGGGAGGGCCGCAAAGCCGAAGGCTGCCCGCTCGGCCAAGGCCAGGTGAACCCCGACTTCGCCAAGCTGCTGAAGAAGAACAACTACACCGGCCCCATCTCCCTCCACGTCGAGTATCTCAAAGGCGACCCCAAGGACCCCGCCGTGCTCAAAGAGTTCCGCGAGGCCCATGTCCGCGACTTCAAGGTGCTCAAAGACTGGATGGGCTGGGCCTGATGCCTTGACCCGCTGACGATTCCGCATGAGGCGTGCTGAAACACGTCTCATGCACTACTTCATCACCGGCACCGACACCGACGCAGGCAAAACCTACGTCACCTGCCTCCTCATCGAAGCCCTCCGCCGCGCCGGACACGATGCCGTCGGCTATAAACCTTTCGCCTGCGGAGATCGCCGTGACCCCCTCGCCATCCAGCAGGCAAGCGGCGGAGTTTTGAGTGTCGAGGAGATCAACCCCGTCTTCCTCAAAGTCCCCGCCTCACCCTACGCCGCCGCCTTGCTGGAAAACCGCAGCGTCGATGTCGAAGCAGGCCGTCAGGGCTTCCACAGCCTCGCCGCACGGCACAGCCACGTGCTTGTCGAAGGTGCAGGCGGCTGGGAAGTCCCGCTCGCTGGCAAACACACCATGGCCGACTTCGCCGCCGAGCTAGGTTTGCCCATCATCGTCGTCGTGAACAACCGCCTCGGCTGCCTCAATCACACCCTGCTCACCGTGCGGAACATCCAGCGGCGCGGCCTCACCTGCGCCGGCGTCATCCTCAACTATGCCCACGACGAGCGCGACGCCGCCAGCATCTCCAATCGCATGGTCCTCATGAACTTCCTCGACGTCCCCGTCCTCGCCGAAATCATGCATGGCGAGACCGAGATCGAGTGGCCCGAGGGGCTGCCGGTATTGTAGCAGACATACGCATCGGCTTCTGTCATCGTTGAAATACAACGGTGCTGTTGTGCAACGAATCTGTTGTGGATCAGCCAGCAAAATTTCCGGACCTAGCGACCTTTCGAACCCAGGAGATCAGATTTTCTGATTACTCAGAGTGTTTGAGTCCTTAGCGGGGGCTTGTCGCCATCACCCTGAGTTTGGAGTCAACCCACTATTGCCAACATACATCCAAACCGAAGGCTTCACATGTGGCACAGGCTGAGCCGTCGGCCTCTTTACGGATTGCTTTGCCGCTCGGTCTCTTCTCAGGTGCTTGGCTGGCTCTTTTGGCTCATTTTAAACCATGCCCGCTGGCTGTCCGGTGCATTCGAGGACGGAATGCCAAAGCTCCTGCGTGGGATCGACCTTGCGACGGCCGTGGATGACGAGTTCCAGCGGAAGATGCACAAAGGAGCCATGCCAGCGGCCCACGAGCATCCCCGTTTTCCCCGCCATCGCCGCGTGGACGGCGGACTGCGCCAGGCGCGAACAATAAACGTTATCCTGTGCATTCGCGGGAACGCTGCGGACGATGTAGCTGGGGTCGATGTACTTGAGGTTCACCTCCATACGCCGCTCCTTGAAGAAGCCGGTGATGCGCTCCTTCATGAACTGGCCGATGTCGCCGTAGCGTTTGTTGCCGCTGGCGTCAGTGGCGTCGTTTGCCTGCATGAGGTGCTGCCCGGCCCCCTCAGCCACGACGATGACGGCGCTGCCGCGTTTTTTGAGCCGATGCCGCAGTGACTCCAGCAGGCCGCCATCGCCATCGAGCTCAAAGGCGACCTCCGGGATGAGGACGAAATCGACATTGCTGCCCGCCAGCGCGGCATAGCAGGAGATGAAGCCGGAGTCGCGCCCCATGAGCTTCACCAATCCCACGCCATTCACTGCGCCTGTGGCCTCGACATAGGCGCACTTCACCGCCTGCACCGCCGCATCAAAGGCGCTCTCGAAGCCGAAGCTCTTGTCCAGATAGCGGATGTCGTTGTCGATGGTCTTCGGGATGCCGACGACGGACTTCTTCAGCCCCCGGCGCTCGATTTCCTTCACGATCTCCGCCGCACCGCGCAGGGTGCCGTCACCCCCGATGACGAAGAGGATGTCCACCTTCCTATCCTCCAGCGTGTCCACCATCTCGCCGATGTCCTGCTGCCCGCGCGAGCTGCCGAGCATGGTGCCGCCGAAGTGGTGCGCCTGCTCCACGGATGAAGGTCGAAGCAACAGCGGCGTGTGCCCGTAACGCTGCACGAGACCTTCGTAACCGTAACGAAAGCCGTAGGTGCGCGAGACGCCGTATTGAAGATGGCAGCGGTTCACGAGGCCGCGGATGATGTCATTCAGCCCAGGGCAGAGCCCGCCGCAGGTGACGATGCCCACCGTGGTGCGCGCCGGTTCAAAGAAGATCTTTTCTCGCGGCCCCGCCTCCTCATAGCTCGGCGTGGAGACATCCCGCCCGTCCTCCAGCAGGTGGCTGTGGTAGAGGATGCGGTCGATGGCGTCTTCTTTAAAGGGAGCCGAGATCGCGCCAACGCGCGCCAGAGGCGAAGTGTAAATACAGGGGCCGAGCGTGGGAATGCTCGTATCAGGCGGCGCGGGTGTCATGGCTGGCTACCCGCTAGCAGAGCAGGAGCAGTGCCAGAGGTGCACGTTCCCTCACCGGCCCGTAAACCCAAACTTCGCGAGCTGCTCCTCGATGATCTGCTCGCAGGCGGCGAGCTGCTTTTCGCGCTCACGTCGGCCTTCGTCAGCGATGGCCTGGAGGGCGTCGATGTCGTAGAGATAGACACCTTCGATGTCGTTCACCTGTGGGTCCACATCGCGCGGCACGGCGATGTCGATGATGAGCAGCGGCTCCCAGCGGCGCTTGCGCATCACCTCGCGGATCAGCTCGGGTTTGATGATGAAATGCGGCGCACTGGTGCTGGAGATGATCACATCCACCTCGTGCAGCGCGGACTCCCATTCATCGAAGCGGATCGCCTTGCCCTTCATCTCCGCCGCCATCTCCACAGCGCGGTCGTGGCTGCGATTGGAAACGATGATGCTGTGTGCGCCGCGTGAAAGCAGGCTTTGAGCACAGGTGCGGCTCATCTCTCCGGCACCGACGAGCATGACGCGGCATTTGTTGAGGTCGTGGACCTTTTCCGCGAGATCCACCGCCACGCTGCCAACGCTGGTGGAGCCTCGCTGGATGCTGGTCTCATTGCGCACCTTTTTGCCGACGGTGAAGGCTTGCTGGAAAAGTTTGTTCAGCGTACGGCTGGTGGTACCGGCACAGAGCGCAGTCTGGTAGGCGGCTTTGACCTGGCCAAAGATTTCCGTCTCGCCAAGCACCATGCTGTCCAGCCCGCTGACCACGCGGAAAAGATGCCGCGCGGCTTCAGCGGAGTCGAGCTTGTAGGTTACGAGTGCTTCGGCTTGCTCGGGTGCGAGTTCAAAGTGCCGCACGAGATAGTCCACCAGCGTGTCATGAGCGCCGCGAGGATTCTCGTGGGAGTGCGTGGCGTAAAGTTCGACGCGGTTGCAGGTACTGATGACCACACCTTCCTCGAAGCCGGGCAGACCACGCACCTGCTGCACCGCCTCGGGCACCTGTGCTTCAGGGAATGCCACGCGTTCACGCACCTCAACGGGCGTGGTGCGGTAGTTCAGGCCGAGGCAGACCAGTTGGGAGGGGGCGGGAACTGGATCAGCCATGGGTCGTCACGAGCCAGAGTGAGATGAAAGGAATAACAAACACTACCGCCGCCAGCCAGGCGGTCTGCCGAGGCGAGAGCACATGCCGCCACATGACGAATCCGATCACCGCGTAGAGTCCCCAGACCACCCAGGCGAAGATCAGCTTCGGGTTCGAGATCGGCGTGGTGAGTTTGAAGGAAATCGCGAGGCTGAAGCTCAGCAGGATGAGCCCGAGCAAGATGAGCCTCTGGATGGCCTTTGCCAGATCTTGGATCGGTGGCAGCTGATAAAACAACCCGCTGATGCGGTGCTGCTTCAGCAGCCGCTCCTGCAGGAGGTACATCACTCCCGTGATACAACCCAAAGCAAACGCAGCATACGCGATCAAGGCCAGCGCAGCATGAAGCTCGACGTAAGGGTCGATCTTCGCTTTCTGCGCATAGTCGGGGAACGCATTTGGCAGCACGAAGGCCAGCACATGCATGGCCGTGACGACCGGCGCGGTAAAAACTCCGAGCAAAGACACCCGATACGCCGGCCCAACGAGGAAGTAGAGCAACACGACGCTCCAAGAGATGAACACCAGCACATCCGAGAGGCTCTTCATCGGACACTGCCCCACGGCCTCGCCTCGCAGATAGACGGCCCCGGTTTGTAGCACGAAGCCGATCAGCATCGGAATCCACTGCCGGTTCGGACGCCAGTGGCTGCTCACCAGCGCACGCACCGCGGGCACGACCGCTGCGAGGAACGCAGCCGTGGCGAGTAGAAGCAATTGACGGTCGAGGGGCATGGTGGATGAGCAGTTACGCGAGAAGTCGCACCGCTGGCAACAGAGAGTTCATTCGATGACTTGCGGTCGTATGCCTTGACTCACCTCCGCATCGCCTCTCCTACTGCCCGCTCATGACCTCTCCCGACTGGCAAAACTGGCAGCCCGGCATCCGTGCCACGCTGATGTTCATCGTCGATGAGCAGGCTCAATCCGTGCTCCTCATCCGCAAAAAACGCGGCCTCGGTGCTGGTAAAATCAACGGCCCCGGCGGCAAGATCGATCCCGGCGAAACCAGTCTGGAATGCGCCGTCCGCGAGACTCAGGAGGAACTCGGCGTCACCGCCTTTGAACCCGTGAAGCATGGCGAGCTTTGGTTCCAGTTCGTCGATGGGCTCGCCCTCCACGTCGATGTCTTCCGCGCCACCCGCTGGGAGGGTGAAGCCATCGAAACCCCGGAGGCCATTCCGCTCTGGACCTCGCTCGCCGCCCTGCCCTTTGACGAAATGTGGGCCGACGACCGCTTCTGGCTCGCCGAGTTGCTCATCGAAAAGAAGCACTTCGCGGGGAAATTCCTCTTTGATGACGACACCATGCTCTCGAACGAGGTCGTCTGGCACTGACCCACACCATTTCACCACGCAAAAAGGCTGCCTGGAGATTCAGGCAGCCTTTCAGAAAAGCAGGTTGGGGACTTCAGCGGGCGCTTACGCCGCAGCTTCAGGGGCTCCTTCGGTCGGAGCCTTTGGCATCGTGAAGCGGAAGCGGATCTTGCCACGTTTGGCGGCGGCACGGGCCTTGCGCTTGGTGCGCTCTTTTGGCGTTTCGTGAGCGCGGAGACGGCGCACTTCCTCGAAGATGCCTTCCATCTCGAGCTTGGTCTTCAGACGCTTGAGAGCGCGGTCGATTGGCTCACCTTTGCGGATTTGAACTTCGGGCATAACTGGGAACAGGGGTGGGGTTGAAAAAGGGCCGCGATACTACGAGCCCGACCCCATCCGTCAACCGGAAAGATGACTCTCTCGTGACCTCCGGGTTGCGCCTGCGCCTTAGCCGTCCATCATCGCCGCCCCCGTGCCTCTTGGACGGTTCTCCATTTTCCTGCCATGCTCACTGAACTCGACTCCCTCAAATCCGAAGCCCTCGCCTCCCTCACCACCCTGACGGATGAAGCCGCGCTAGAGGCCTTCCGCATCGACTATCTGGGCAAAAAAGGCAAGCTCACCGCGCTCAGCGCCGGGATGCGCGATGTGCCGGTCGATCTGAAAAAAGAAGTCGGTGCCAAGCTCAACGAAGTCCGCGATGCCATCACCAGCGAACTCGCCAGCCGCAAGGAAGCCCTGCAAAACGCCAAGGACGCTGAAGCCGTCGCAGGCATCGACCTCAGCCTCCCCGGCCGCCCTGGCGCAGGTGTCGGCACACTTCACCCGCTCACCCAGATCCGCGATCTCGCCGTGCGCACCCTCCGCCGCATGGGCTTCACCCTCGCGGACGGCCCCGAAGTCGAGACCGAGTGGCATTGCTTCGACGCGCTGAACACACCCGCCGACCACCCCGCCCGCAACGAGAGCGACACCTTTTACATGCCTGACGGCAAGCTGCTCCGCACCCACACCTCCAGCGTGCAGATTCGCACCATGGAGACGGTGAAAACTTTACCCGTCCGCATCATCGCCCCCGGTGCCGCCTATCGCCGCGATGAGATCGACGCCACCCACCTCAGCGTTTTCAATCAGATCGAGGCCCTCTACGTCGATAAAAACGTCAGCCTCGCCGACCTCAAAGGCACGCTGGAGTTCTTCTTCCGCGAGGTCTTCGGCCCCGGCACCGCCGTCCGCTTCCGCCCGCACTTCTTCCCCTTCACCGAGCCCAGCTTCGAGATCGACGTCAAGCTCGAAGCCAAAGGCAAAGAAGCCCGCTGGATCGAAATCGCCGGCTGCGGCATGGTCGATCCCGCCGTCTTCGCCGCTGTGAGCAAAACTCGTGGCGACGCCCTCTTCGACCCCGAGCAAGTCACCGGCTTCGCCTTCGGCATGGGCCTCGACCGCCTCGCCATGATCCTCCACGGCATCTCGGATATCCGCCACCTCATCGAAAACGATGTCCGCTTCCTCAACCAGTTCGCTGCCTGAGCACCTGCTTGACCCTTCCTTGACGAATCTTTGACCTCCTGACTGCCCCCATCCCATGCAAGTCTCCCTCAACTGGCTCCAGACCCATCTCGACCTCAGCGCTTACACCACGCCTCAGCTCTCCGACCTCCTGACCTTCGCAGGCATCGAGGTGGAAGGCATCGAGCAAAAGGGTGTTGCTTCTGACAAGGTCATCGTCGCTCAGATCCAGTCCTTTGAGCAGCACCCGAATGCTGACAAACTTAGCGTCTGCCAGGTCGATGACGGCAGCGGCAGCCCGCGCCAGATCGTTTGCGGTGCGAAGAACTTTAAAGCGGGCGACAAAGTCCCGCTCGCTCTCCCCGGCGCGGCTTTGCCTGGCGGCTTCGAGATCAAAGAAGGCAAGCTCCGCGGTGTCGATAGCCTCGGCATGATGTGCAGCGGCAAGGAACTCGGCATCGGCGAAGACACCGGCGGCTTGTGGATCCTCGACAGCTCACTGCCCGTCGGCAAACCCATCAACCAGATCGTCGAGAGCGACACCCTATTCGACCTCGAGATCACCCCGAACCGTTCCGACCTCCTCAGCCACCTCGGCCTCGCCCGCGAACTCTCCGCCCTCACCGGCATCCCGCTCAAAGGCGAACGCGATCACACCAATGCGAGCTCCAAAACCCGCGCCGCCAAGGCCGACGAAGTCACGCTCGAAGCCACCGACGGCTGCCCCTACTACATCGCCCGCGTCATCAAAGGCGTCAAAGTCGGCCCCAGCCCCGCTTGGCTAAAAGCCCGCCTCGAAAGCATAGGCCTCCGCCCGATCAACAACATCGTCGATATCACCAATTATGTGATGATGGAGATGGGCCAAAGCCTGCACGCTTTCGACCTCGATAAACTCCAGGGCGGCATCACCGTCCGCCGCGCCAAGGAAGGCGAAAAAATCCTCGCGCTCGACGGCCAGGAATACGCGCTGCTCACCGAAGACCTCGTCATTGCCGACAACGCACGCCCCGTCGCCATCGCTGGCGTCATGGGTGGTGAGGAAACCGGCGTCGTCGAAGGCACCACGAACATCCTTCTCGAAAGCGCCTACTTCACCCCGAGCAACATCCGCCGCACTGCCCGCCGACTCACGCTGCATTCCGACTCCAGCTACCGCTTCGAGCGCGGCATCGACCCGCATCAGGTCCACGGCGGCAGCGATCTCGCCACGAAGCTCATTTTGGAAATCGCAGGCGGCACCGCCGAGCCCGAACTCAAGGTCGCCGGTGAAGCCCCACAGCTCGTCAGCGACATCGTTTTCGATGAAGCCCGCGCGCTGAAACTCCTCGGCATCGACGGCTTCAAGATCGAAGAAGCCCACGCCATCCTCACCAAGCTCGGTTTGACCCAAAATGGCACCTCCTGGACCATCCCCAGCTACCGCCTCGACCTCCAGCGCAGCGTCGATCTCGTCGAAGAAGTCGCCCGTGTCATCGGACTCGACCGCGTGCCCGCGAAGTTCACCGCCACCTTCGCCCAAGGGGATGCCACCGACCGCCAATACGACCATGCCATGCAGCTCCGGCAGGCTTTGGCAAATCGCGGCTTCAACGAGGCCCAGACCCTCCGACTCATCTCCACACCGCAAACCAACGATGCCATCGGCAACCCCACCGGTGGCCTCGCCGCGCTGAAGAACCCGCTCAGCGAAGACCACACCACCCTCCGCCCCAGCATCGTCCCCGGCCTGCTCGCCAGCGCCGCGCTGAACATCCGCCAGGGTGCCGACCGCCTCCGCCTCTTCGAGATCGGCCGCGTCTTCCTGAAAATGCCTAACGGCATGGTTCGCGAAGAAGAGCGCCTCACCATCCTCCTCAGCGGCCCTGTCGCCCCCAGCTCCTGGCATGCCCGCGTGGCCAAAGCCGCCGACATCTTCGACCTGCGCGGCGTCATCGAAAGCCTCCCCGGCGTCACCGCTTTGGAAACGAAGGCCCTCAAAGACAACGGCACCTTCCTCCTCCACAGCGAGCTGAAGGCCGGCAACCGCGTCCTCGGCTGGATCGCCCAACTCCACCCCGCCCGCGCCCGCCAGCTCGATGCCCGCGACCCCGTCTATGTCTGCGAACTCCTCCTCAGCGCCCTGCGCCAAGGCAGCACCGGCCCCGCCAAGTTCACCGACCTCCCCCGCTTCCCCGGCATGACGCGCGACGTCGCCTTCGAGCTCCCCGCCGACGTGCCGAACGCCAAAGTCGCCACCTTCTTCGGCAGCATCAAAGAGCCCCTGCTCATCAGCACCGCCCTCTTCGACGTCTTCACCGACCCCACCGGCACCAAACTCGCCGCCGACCGCAAATCCTTGGCTTGGACCCTCACCTACCGCGCCCCCGACAAAACCCTCGAAACCCCCGAAGTCGATGCCACGCATAATCGCATCGTCTCTGCGCTCGAGAAGGCGCTGCCGGTGGTGGTGCGAAAATGAATAAATTCTGACATGTCCACTGCTGATGCCCTATTTCGCGACTTGCTGCCGCTGGCGGGCAAGATCGCCTGCGGCTACGCGAATGTTCCTGGAATGACGGCGGCTGATGTGCGTGCATGTGGCTCATGCCGCCTTGCATCGGGCCGCGATGGCCTTTGATCCTACACGCGGTGAATTCGGACCATATGCGGCGCGGGCCATTCGGAATGTGCCGAACTCGCTGCATCAAAAGGAGGGGCGTCATGCCCAGCAGCATGTGCCTGAGTCTGACTTGGCCTTCACTGCCAGCACGGAAGCCAGCACAGCGCCCGTCAACGGCTGCTAGATGAGTTTCAGGACGTGCTCATTCAGGTCAGCTCTCAGGAAAGCCGCCTCGTGCTGGAAGATCTACTGGCCTCACTGCCACCACGCACCCGGCAGATCCTCGCCCTCGTCGCGGAAGGTCATAGCTACGTCGAGACCGGCGAGCGGCTGGGCGTCCCCAAGCAGGCCGTCCACAAGGCTGCCTCTGCCGCCCCGAACAGCCGCCGAGAACAACTGGTCACTCAAGGCTTTGGTGGCCTCGCCTCAAAAAAATTTCCGTAAACAGACAAACACCCAGATTGAACACCGCAAGAGGCAGGAAAGCCCTGAGAAAGGCATTCCGATTCAGGCTTCTGGCCACTGCGGCGTTCCAATCTCTCGCGGTGTGAAATGCTTGGTCTTGCGTGATTCCATTTTCTTCGACTGTGACGCTCTGAAAGATTGCCAGCGCATGACCATGTTCGACCATCGTTGAACACAAAGTGAAAGCCGAATGCTACACCACGAACTTCCAACTCATCCAGAATAGTTTGTCTGAGTCATTCTACATTGTGACTGCTTGGAATCCTTTGGGAAAGACGGCAAGCCAGTGATGGAATTGTTTGGGGGAGTCTGGTGAGTTTGCTGATGTGCGACAAAATGCTCATGCTGGAGCAGTATTGGTCCCATGCGCACTCTTCTTTTGTCTCTCCTCGCGACCGTTTCCGTATTCGCTGCAGATGCTCCCAAGACTTCGCTAATGGCTGGAGCGGCAACGAGCAACATCACACCGGAACTCGGTGGCGAGGTCGTGGGCGGTTTTTCGCCGTATCCATGTACAAACATTCATGACGAGCTGCATGCTCGCTGTCTGGTGCTGGATGATGGCAAAACGAAGCTGGCACTCGTGGTGTGTGATTTGCTCGGCCTGCATCGCAGTGTGTCGGTGAAGGCACGGGAATTGATCGAAAAGGAAACCGGCATCCCGGCGGCGAATGTGCTCATCAGCGGCACGCACACGCACTCCGCCGTAAACGCGCTCGGTGGGCCGGTGCGCGGCTTCTTCTCGGACTTGGAGCTTACGGATTACCAGAAATTCGTCGCGCGACGCATCGCGGACGGAGTGCGGCGCGCGATCAATCTGCTGCGTCCAGCGGAGATCGCGTTTGGCACCGTGGACGTGCCGGAGCATGTGCATATCCGCCGCTGGTTTCTCAAAGAAGGCTCCATTCCGCCGAATCCGTTTGGCAAGATCGACAAAGTGAAGATGAACCCAGGCGCGGGCAATCCTGCACTGGTGGAGCCTGCGGGTGAACCCGATCCAACGATCAGCATCATCGCGCTGCGTGAGCCTGGCGGACGGCTCATCTCCGTCTATACGGCCTACTCGCTGCATTACGTTGGCGGTGTGACCGGCGCGGACATCTCCGCCGATTACTACGGCGTGTATTGTGAGGCATTGAAGAAGTTGCAAGCCAGCGGCGGCAACTATCCTCCCTTCGTTGCGATGATGGCCAACGGCACCAGCGGCGACGCGAACAACATCAACTTCCGCAATCCCCAACCGGGCAAGAAGCCCTATGAGCAGATGCGCTACGTCGCCGAAGATGTCGCCGCGAAGGTGAGCGTGGCTTTGCAAAAGCTGACGTGGCAAAGTGAAGCCCCGCTCGCGGCGAAGTATCGCGAACTCGACGTGAAGTGGCGCGCGATCCCCGATGACCTCATCGCCTGGGCCAAAGAAACCGAAGCCAACGCTCCACGCATCCAAGGCGGCAAAGCCGACCTACCGCTGGCATACGCAGGCCGTGTGCAACGCCTCGCCAAGGCCAGCCCCGAGACGAAATTCCCCGCGCAAATCCTCCGCATCGGCGACATCTGCATCGGCTCCTCGCCTTGCGAGACGTTTGCCGAGACCGGCGTCGAATTTCGCAAGCGCAGCCCGTTTGCAAAGTCCTTCATGGTCGAACTGGCGCACGGCTACTACGGCTACATGCCCACCCCGCGCCACTTTGAACTCGGCGGCTACGAAACCTGGCCCGGCACGAACAACACCGAATCCCAGGCCTCCGTGAAACTCATGAACACGCTGCTGGAGATGGCGGCGGAGGTGAAGTCGGAAGCCAAGTGATCCACTACCATCATGAATGCCGCGCCGTTTTCCCCATTGATCTTGGCGGCGCTGCTGCTGCCTGTTCTTTCGTATCAGGCGCAGAGCCAGGATGCCCCGTGGTATGAAGACCGGACGAACCTGCTCTTCTACCAAGATGAGCAGGGCAAGCCGCAGCCAGTAAAGTCGCCCGAGGACTGGGTGCGGCGCGTGGCGCACATCCGGGCGAATATGGAACTCGTGATGGGAACGCTGCCGGAGAAGACAACGCTTCCCCTAGATCTGAGAATTGATGGCGAGACGCCGCTGCGACACTACACGCGGCAGCATGTGACGTTTGTGGCCGAGGAGGGTGATCGACTGCCGGGATGGCTGCTGGTGCCGGATGGCGCGAGCGCGACGGACAAGCGACTGGCGATGATCTGCCTGCCAGGAAGTTCCGCGCCGGGAAAGGACACGCCCGCTGGCCTCACGGCGAGCGCGGATCGTGCGTATGCGCACGAGCTGGCGGAGCGCGGTTACGTTTGCCTCGTGCTCGACTATCCGCTGCTGCACAAGGCGGAATACAAGACTGATCCGTACACGCTGAAGTATGACAGCGCGACGATGAAGGGCATCGTGAACCACCGGCGCGGCGTGGATGTGCTGCAATCGCTACCGTTTGTCGATGCGGAGGCCATTGGCGTGATCGGGCACTCACTCGGCGGACACAATGCGCTGTTTCTAGCCATGTTTGATGAGCGGGTGAAGGCGGTGGTGTCGAGCTGCGGGTTCAATGTCTTCGCGAAACACAATGGCGGCGACGTGCGCGCCTGGAGCAGCCGCTACTACATGCCGCGCATCAAGTCGGTGTATGACGATGTGCCGGCGAAGATTCCCTTCGATTTCACCGAGGTACTGGCCGCGCTGGCACCGCGCGCGGTGTTTGTGAACGCGCCGCTGCACGATGCGCCGGACTTCGAGGTATCCGGGGTGCGCGATTGTTTCACGGCGGCCATTCCGGTGTATCGCGAGGTATTCAAAGCCGAGGACCGGCTCGCGGTGCGTTATCCCGACGCCGGACATGCCTTCCCTGCGGCGGAGCGTCAGGCGGCCTATGCGTTTCTCGACAAGCATTTGCGGCCTCGCGTTGGCAAAGTGGAGTTGAAGCGTGATCTCGTCGCCCACTGGCCTGTGGTGGACAAGGCGCTCGAAATTCCGGCCAAAGACGCGCCTCAGCTTGGCGCGGGTGATTTCACCTTGTCGATGTGGATGAAGTCAGATGAAGCATCAGATCGTCTCCCAGGCGATCTGGTGAGCCAATACGATCCCGTGAAGCGGCGCGGGTTTCATCTCACGCTAAAGAGCAATCCGGGCGCGACGACGAATCAGGCAAACTGGCGGCACTTGCAGTTTGGCATCGACGATGATCACACGTCGGAGTGGCGTGATTGCGGCCGCCCTGGCAATGCCATGCTCGCCTTTGGACTCGCCGTGCATGAAGGCGCTCTTTACGCGGGCACCTGCGAGCCGGGGAAGAATGAATCGGGCCATGTGTATCGCCACGGCGGAGGTGACTTGTGGATCGACTGCGGTGCGCCGGACAAGTCGAACACGGTCACGGCACTCGCGGTGCATCACGGCAAACTTTACGCCGGAACAGGCAAGTATCGGCTGGGCGGCTCCTCGCTGAAGGAATCGGAGAACACCACGCTCGGCGGACGCGTGTTTCGTTATGAAGGCGGCACGCGCTGGGTGGATCGCGGCCAGTTGCCCGAGACCGAGGCCGTGGGCGGCTTGGTGGTGTTCGAAGATCAGCTTTATGCCTCGTCGTTGTTCAAACCCGCCGGATTCTTCCGCTACGAGGGCGAATCGCGCTGGACGGCGCTGCCGGTGCCGAAGGGACCTGATCTCAAGACGCAGGAGATCGGACCAAAGCGTGTGGAGGCGCTGACCGTGCATGACGGCTTTGTTTATGCGAGCAGCTACGACGGCGGGCATGTGCATCGCTTTGATGGCAAGACGTGGACCGACTGCGGCCAGATCGGCGACAACACGCAGACCTACTCCTTTGCGCAATATGAAGGTCGTCTTTATGTCGGCACCTGGCGCAGCGGGCGTGTGTTTCGCTTCGAGGATGTTGGCCGGTGGACCGATGTGGGACGCCTCGGCGAAGAACTGGAAGTCATGGGGATGACCGTTCACAATGGCCGCCTCATGGCCGGTTCCCTGCCCCTGGCGGAGGTGTATTCGTATGAAGGCGGCGACACGTGGAAGAAGCTCGCACGGCTCGATCACACACCCGATGTCACCTATCGCCGCGCCTGGACGATGGCCGAGCACGATGGCCAGGTTTTTTGCAGCACGCTGCCTTCCGGCAAGATTTTCGCCTTCAGCTCAGGCCAGCAGACCGCCTGGGGCCACACACTGTCTTCCGCATGGCATCACGTCACCGCCGTGAAGTCGGCGAATCGGCTGACGCTTTACGTCGATGGCGAAATGCTTTCACAAACGCCTGTTTTCGATGCCACCCGCTACAATCTCAGCACAGATGCACCA
Source organism: Prosthecobacter sp. (assembly GCA_044361885.1). Classification (GTDB taxonomy): domain Bacteria; phylum Verrucomicrobiota; class Verrucomicrobiia; order Verrucomicrobiales; family Verrucomicrobiaceae; genus Prosthecobacter. Next base: position 22,869 of record JBIKIA010000008.1, read on the forward strand.
TTGCGCATCGGCACCGGCATGAATGGAGCCGTGAGTGGCCGCCTCGCTGATGTGCGCGTGTATCGCAGGACGCTAAATGCCCTGGAAATCGAAGCGCTGGCGAAGGAGATGCCAAAACCATGAGCAGGCTTCGCCATTTCATTCTCGCAGGTCTGGCGCTCGTCGCAGGATCTTCTTTGTCACAAGAAGAGGCATCACCGCTGAAGGCAAACGGCCAGCATGTGAAGATTTTTGTGCTCACCGGCCAGTCGAACAGCCTCGGCACGACGGCTGACAAGAAGGAGCCGGACATCACACCGGGCAAAGACGCGCTGGATGCGCAGATTCCATTCTTTTGGGCGAATCGCTCGACGCGCAGTGGTGACGGGCCGACTGTGCTTTACGATGACTCCGACGGTAAAATCGTCTCGCTGCGTGCGCAGAAAGGCGAAGGCGCCGATCCGCTGTTCTGGGGCCCTGAGATTGGTTTTTCGCGGCACCTAGTCGCAAATGGCGCGAAGGATTTTCTATTCGTCAAAGCCAGCCGTGGTGGCGGTGGCAACAGCTATTGGCTCAAGGGCAGCCACGATGATCACATGTATCGCCATGTCGTCGAAACCGTGCAGCAGGCAGTCAAAGCGCTGCCGCAAGGCGTCACCTTTGAGGTCGCTGCGCTGCTTTACATCCAAGGCGAGAGCGACAGCCCCGCCGAGGCTGCTGCATCCGGGGAACGACTGAAAACGCTCGTCGAGAACCTTCGCAAGGATCTTCCGAACGCCGCTGCGATGAAGGTCGTCATCGGAGGCATTGCCTCTGGCGGTGAGAAGAGCGATGTCGTGCGCGCCCAGCAGTCTGCATTGGCGAAAAACGATCCCACCTTTCACTACATCGACACCCTGGACTTGCGTGGCCAGCGCTACGACAACCTGCACTTCAGCAAAGGCGCCAAACTCGAAATCGGTCAGCGCATGGCGAAGGCTTGGCTGGAGTGAGATAAGTAGCACGCATTCAAGTTGGCCCGTGGCGAATCACAATCGTGAGATCCGTGTCGTGATGCTGATCGCATGATGCTTCTCATAGCCGGCGTATCAGCCTCAGTTCAACTCACCATGAAATGCCTCATCACAATTCTCCTGACTTGTCTCACGTCTTCCACGCTTGCCGCCTGGCAGGCGGGTGTCGCCAAAGCAGACATCACGCCAACGGAATCCGTGCCGCTGGCTGGTTACGGCGGCAAGACGCGGATGTCACAGCAAGTGGAGCATGCGATCTGGTTGAAAGCGCTGGCTTTGAAGGATGACTCGGGCGCGACTTCGGTGCTGGTGACGGCGGATTTGGTGGGATTGAGCGACAAGATGATCGCGGTGATCGCGAAGAACGCGGCGGAGAAGCATCGCATTCCGAGAGAGCGGCTGATATTGAACACCTCGCATAATCACTCGTGTCCGGTCACCGAGGATGTGCTGTGGCTCTATTATGAATTCACGCCGGAAGAGGCGGCGGCGAAGGATTGCTATACGACGATGGTGTATGCGAAGTATGACGAAGTGATTGGCAAGGCTATCGCGGCTCTTGCGCCTGCGGAACTCGCATTTGAGCAAGGTCTGGCCGGTGTGGCGGTGAATCGACGTCGCTCGCGCGGCCCGGACAGCCGCAAGCTCGGCGGGCAGGTGGATCAGGATGTGCCGGCGATCACGGTGAAGAGCGGGAATGACCTCAAAGCCATCGTCTTCGGTTATTCGTGCCATACGACGGCACTCGGTGGCTTGAGCATCAATGGCGACTACGCGGGCTTTGCTCAGCTTGAGCTGGAAAAGTCATTTCCGGGCTCCGTGGCGATGTTTGTGCAGAATTGCGGCGGCGACGCCAATCCGCTGCCGCGCATTCGTGGGAAGGATGTCGAGGCAACAGATCTGGCATCGATGTATGGCAAGATTTTGGCCGAAGCGGTGCGCCAGGTGATCGCGGGCGCGATGAAGCCGCTCAGTGGGCCGATCCAGGCTGCAATGGGCGAGACGGAGCTGGAATTGCAGCCGGGGATTCCGCTCAATGAGTTGAAGCAACGTGTTCCAAACCTCACCGGCATGCCGAAACGCGAGTTCGAGCACTTCATCCGCCAGTATGAGACGCTCGGTTCGCCGCCGGATCGGGTGAAGTATCCGATTCATGTGTGGCGCATCGGGGCGGAGTTCGCCTTCATCGCACTCACGGGTGAAACGGTGGTGGATTACTCGCTCAAGTTCAAAGCGGCCTACGGCTGGAACAACACCTGGGTCTGCGGCTACAACAACGACTTGCTCAGCTATGTGCCGAGTCTGCGCGTGCTCAAGGAAGGCGGCTACGAAGGCGTGACCGGTATGTTTGAATATGGGCATCGTGCGTCTTACACCGAAACCGTCGAGGATCAGATCACGTCAAAGGTCGAGGAACTCATCAAGCAGACCAAGTGACTACTTGCCAATAACCGGAGCCGTCTGTTCCGGCGTCACACGGCCGCCAGGCAGTTCCATGATCTTGATGTTCCGAAAATGAATCTCCGCGCCTTCGGATTCGAGGCAGAGGTAGCCTTTGCGCACCGTGCTTTGGCTGATGCCGTTCACGAACTTGCCGTTGATCGAGAGTTTGATCGTGCCATCGACGCAGACGACATCGTAGGTGTTCCATTCACCTTTGCCTTTGCAGCGCATCTCATACGACATGCTGCGTTTGCCCCGTGGATTATCGGGAATGCCTTCGAGGCCGTTCGCGCCGAAGAGTTCACCCGAAACATAGCCAGGATGATTTGGCTGGCCGTCTTTGCCGGGATGCAGCTTAGGCCATTCGAGCTCAAGCATCTGAACCTCCATGCCTTTGGGCAGCGGGCGATTCGGCGGCGTGCTGCCCTCGCTCCAAACAAACACGCCCGAGTTGCCACCGGCTTGGAGGTGCATCCACTCGATGTGCAGGATGAAGTTCTCATACTGCTTCTCGCTGCGCATCACGCCGATGGGCAGGCCTTTGCACACGAGCAGGCCGTCTTTGACACTCCAGGTGTCTTTGCTGGTGTTCACATCGACCCAGTTAGTTAGGTCTTTGCCATTAAAGAGGTCGCGCCACTGCGGCACGTCGTCAGCGAGAGCGGTGGTGGCGAAGAGGAGAGCGCAAAGGAAGTGTTTCATGGCGTGACTATCACAGCGCGGCCAGGACGGGCATCTTTCACGAGTTCGCCATCGCGAACGACGAAAGTGCCGTTCACGATGACATGCGGAATGCCAGCCGACGGCGTGGTGGGCGCTTCAAACGTCGCGCGGTCGATCACTTTGACTGGATCGAAGACGGTGAGGTCCGCATCGGCACCGATGGCGATGCGGCCTTTGTTTTTCATCATCGGCACATGGCCTTCGAGATGTTTGGCGGGCAGGATGGTCATCTTTGCCAGCGCATCCATCAGCGGGAGGAGTTTCTTCTCGCGCGAGTAATGGCCGAGCACACGCGCATACGTTCCCGCGCCGCGCGGATGGCCTTTGCCATCGACAAATGGCACGCCGTCGCTGGCGATCATCACGCCGGGATGTGCGATGGCCATTTCGACATTGGCGTCCTTCATCATGTACATGATCACCCAGCCGCCTTGCTGGCGATATTTCTCAAAGGTCTCTTTCGTGAGCCGTTCGCCCGTGGCCGTCCAGACGATGTCGCCGTAGCTGATGCGCAGATTGTCCTGCCAGCCGGGATTGAACATGGCCGACTCCAGCAAGGTGGACGCGGCGGTGTAGGGATAGACTTCCGTGGTCAAATCCATGCCTGCTGCGCGATTGTCGTCGATCAGTTTCAGCACCTCAGGCACGTCGCCGATGCTGCTGCTGCCGATGTGAACGATGTGAAGTGACGCACCGGTTTTCTTCGCGCTAACAATGGCCTCGCGGATCGGCGCGATGCCAAACGCGCGTGTGTGCACGAACGCGGGCACTTTCCGTTCCGCTGCGATGCGGAACATCGCCTCGATCTCCTCCGGCGTGGCCGCTGGCGTGTAATTGATGCCAAAACCAACGCCCAGCGCGCCTTCATCGAGCCCCGTGCGGATCGCGGCGTTTATGCTCCTCATTTCCGCCTCGCCCGCAACCTTGTTCGCGCCGTCCGGCTTCGGCCCGAGCAGCGCCAGCCTCGCCTTGCCACTCGCCCACTGGCCGGTTTTGAGCTGCGGATGAAACGCGGCGAAGCGCGCCGAGATGTGGCCCACCGTCGCGCCATAGTGGATCGGCGCGGTGCCTTCCATCGACGCATACCACTCGGCGACGGGATACACGCCACCTTCGAGCTCGAGCGCCGTGGTCACACCGTCCTGCGCCTTGATTTGCAAATCACCTGTCGTCTGACCATGCGCGTGCAAGTCGATGAATCCGGGTGACACGACATGCCCGGCCACATCGACGACCTTATCGCCTGTAAGCGGCGTTTCGGAGATCGCGCTGATCTTGCCGCCGGTGACGCCGATGTGCCTCACGGCATCGAGACCGCTCGCCGGGTCCATCACGCGGCCATTGGCGAGCACGAGGTCGTGCGCAGAAAGTGGAAGCGCGGTGGCGAGGAGCGCGAGGATAAGGCGGGCGTTCATGAGATGAGAAGAATGCGCTCGCGCACCAGACTCAGCCAACCAATTCGGTGATCACCTTGCCTTCATCCGCGACGATGGGCCGAGGCCGACCCTGCGGATCAATCCAGTTGGTGTTCTGCGCGATGCCGAGATGATGAAACACCGTGGCGGCGAGATCGCCTGGAGCCACGCGGCGTGTATCGATGTCGCCGCCTTGACGGTCGGTGCTGCCGATGACCTGGCCGTGCTTCATGCCGCCACCGGCGACGACCATGGACATCACGCGCGGCCAGTGATCGCGTCCGGCATTCTTGTTGATCGTTGGGCTGCGGCCAAACTCGCCCATCATGAGGATCAGCGTGCTGTCGAGCAGGCCGCGTTCCTCGAGATCGGTGACGATGGCGTGCAGCGTGCGGTCCACGCTGGGCAGCAGCGGTGTGAGGCCCTTCTTGATGCCGCCCCACTTCACTTCATCACCATGATGATCAAAGTAACCCCAGGCACCGCTCACAGTGACAAACGTGGAGCCGGCTTCGACGAGGCGACGTGCCAGCAGCGCTTTTTCGCCAATGCTGTCGCGGCCGTAGCGGTCGCGCATCGCAGGCGTTTCGGCATCGATATTGAAGGCGCGTTGTGCGTTGCCGGTCATGAGCACCTCGTAGGCCTGCTGCGTGTAGCGGTCTGCGGCGGCGATTTGAGCATTGCCCTCGACGCTGCGCTTCCAGTCGTCCATCTGCGTGAGCAAATCACGGCGATTGCCGAGGCGCTCGACGGTCAGGCCTTCGGAGAGTTTGAGGCGTCCGGACAAATCCTTGCCGCTGACCGGCTCAAAGTCGCCGCCCATGTGGCCCGCGCCCCAGATGTCGGCAGGCAACGAGTCTGCCAGCGCGACATAGCCGGGAATGCCAGGCGCGTTGGCTCCACGAAACTTCGCCGCGATGGAGCCCATCGACGGCCAGCCGCCGCCATCACGTCCATCATTCGTGCGCTTCGCGAGCGGATTGCAGGCCTGCATGGTGATCGGCGTGTGATTGCTAGCGCTGCAATCGACCGAGCGGATCAGCGTGAGCTTGTCCATGATCTTCGCCGTGAGTGGCAAGTGCTCGCAGACATGAATGCCGGGCACCTTGGTTGAGATATGGCCGAAGGGGCCTCGAATCTCGCTCGGCGCATCCGGTTTCGGGTCCCACATGTCAATGTGGCTCGGACCGCCGGAGAGCCAGAAGAGGATCACGTTCGTCTTGCTCTTCGCCTGGCCAGCAGCGGCTCCCAGCGCCTGCGTTTGGAGCAGCGAAGGCATCGAAACGCCTGCTAAGCCTGCGAGTCCAGTCTGAAGAAATCCGCGCCGTGTGGAGCCGATGCGGACCAGAT
>JBIKIA010000464.1:0-4151 GCA_044361885.1 Prosthecobacter sp.
GATACGCACCCGGTTCGGATACTCCGCGCCGCTGTGCGGGCTCTTCCACGTCGCGAGCGCCTTCCAGGTGAAGTCGGCTTTCTTAAGCGCACCATTCTTGGCGATCCACGTCAGCGTCGAAGCCGCGTCCGTCGTGCCATCGGTACGCCGCATCCTATACACCATGACCTCGCGGCCATCGTTGAACTGGATGGCTGCCCAGTCCCAGCCTGACTGCCCATCATCGAGCTGCGAACTGCTGAACTCATGGTCCATCCACGCCTCGCCAGTCACGCGATGCTCCGACGCTCCGATTCGGACACTGCCAGTCGCCTTCAATCGGGGAAACGTCAGGTAATGGCTCGCCGCAGTCGCCGACGCACCTTTGCGTGACACACCGTCTTTCCCGAAGACCACCAGCGGCTTCATCGCCTCCAGTTCCAGCTTTAGGACAGCGTCTGCCTTTACCGTCGCGACCACTGTGATCTTCTGCGTGGCTTCATCGAGCTTGAAGGACCAGTTCGCATTCCGCACATCGAGAGTCTTTGCGGATGAAAAAGCATCCCAGCCATCCCGATGCAGCCTTTCCTCATGAAGGAAGCGACCGCTGGCTGCATCCAGAAGAGCGGCGTGAGCCAGATGAAGATGCGTGACGCCTGCTCCAGCCCTGGCGGCCTGACGGAAAAACGTCACCTGAAAGCCAAAACGCTGCCCAGCCTCGCCATCGAGATGCCCTGTGAGATACCACCACTCGGTGCGGAACTCCTCATGACTCCCGTGATCGCGTGGAAACTCAAACACGCGCCCCGGCTGCGGCAGCGCGAAGCCGTCGGGAGTAGTCTGAGCGAATGCCTGAAAGGCAATGATCCATGTGAAGATGATCCAAGCTCTCATTCTTGTTCCTCCCATTTCATTTTCGCTGCCCATTTGCCTACCATCGCTGCCACCAGCGCACCGACTCCGACGACGGCCACCAGCAGCCCGATCATCTGCGCCGATGGCACCGCCAAACTCAGCGTCCAGCCGAAGCACTGTTTGTTCACGCGAAAGATGAGCAGCCAGCCGAGCCAGCCACCGGAGAGCAGACCCATCACCGCACCTGCCGCCGCCACGCCTGCGCCTTCCCAGGCACTCGCCGCCGCGATCTGCCTCCCCGTCATGCCGAGCGATCTCAGCGTGCTCAGGTCCGCGCGACGTTCCAGGAGCAGGCTGGCAAGCGCGAGACCAAGCCCCGCCACGGCAACGAACACGCCGATGACCTCCAGCGCATAGGTCACCGAAAAGGTCTGGCGGAAAATGCGCAACGCCTCCCGCCTCAGATGGGCATTGGTGAAAATAGAAAGGCCGGGATTCGCCTGCGAGATCGACTTGGCCACGGCATCGGCATCCGTGCCCGGCTTTAACATCAATGCCACACGCCAGGCCATCTCGCCCTCAAACCATTGGCGGAACACCTCCTGCGAGATCGTCACCGCGCCACGCTCGTTACCATAGTCCGCCTGGATGCCCACGAACCGCACTCGATGCCCGCCCGGCAGTTCCAGATCATCGCCCACCTTCACGCTGAAGCGCTCGGCGAAGCTTTCATTCATCAGTGCGGGCGTCATGCCGTCCGCCTTCCACCACTCGTGCTGCTTCGGGGCCTGCACCCAGGAATAGACTTCATGCTTCAGCGTGTGGGGGCCATCCACGCCCAGCACCATGGTCGGCGCTTCACGCAGCGTGATTTTCTGCGCGCTGAGCACGGCGACTTCCGCAGCTTCGGGCAAGTCCCGCAGCCGCTGCACGGTCTCGGGTCCGATCTGATGCGTGCTGCTCGCGCTTTGCGCACCGGCGCTGGAAACATACAAATCGGCTTTCATCGTACGCTCGATCCAGCCCCGCATCGTCGAGTCAAAGCTCGCCACCATGATCGCCATGCCTGCCGTCATCGCCACCGCGCTCGCCAGGGCCGCCACGGCGAAACGATGACGCACGGTGGGTTTCCTCAAATGACTCAGCGCAAGGCGCTGCGTTGCTGCATTTGACTTCCACGCTGCAATGCGTTGCAGCAGCCACCCCGCAGCCAATCCCGTGCCCAGCAGACAGGAAAGCGCCGCAGCATACGCTGCCAGTGGCACGCGCGTGCCACCACTCAAGCGCCATGGACCGATCTGCGCCAGTCCCAGGGCTGCGAGCATGAGCGCCCAGCCAAGCCATTCCGCACGCCACCAACCACCACCGCCAAAGGTCGCCGCTTTGCGACCCAGCATGTGGACCGGCGGCGTTTGCGCAGCTTCACGCGCTGGCCACCACGCCGCGATCAGACTCGTCACGAGTGCAATGCCCAGACTCAGTGCCGCCTCGCCGAGATGCAGCGACGCGCCTTGCACGCTCGAAGCACCGTAGAGTGTATTCACTGTCTTGCTCACCCCACCAACCGCCGCCTGCGCGCCGAGCCAGCCCACGAGCAATCCCAGCAGTCCGCCCACGATCCCAAGCAGCAGGGCCTCGATCAAAAACGCCCGCTGAATTTCCGCGTCCGTGACGCCGAGCGACTTCAGCACACCGATCTCCTCCCGCCTGCGGATCACCACGCCATCCAGCGCCTGGAAAATGAGATACCCGCCGACAAACAGCGCCAGCAGAGAGAGGATCGTCAGATTCAGCCGAAAGGCCTCCGTCATCGTGCCCGCGAGCGCTCGACGATCCTCCGCACCACTGACCTGCCAGCGATCCTTCGCCACACGGCGCAGCACTTCACCGACTTCAGTACGCAGATCAGGGAAGGCCTCACCACGAGGCACCAGCACCTCCACGCGATCCACCTTCCCCATGCGCTGCATCACCTGCTGCGCTGCTGGCAGATCCATGAGCAGCATCGTCTCCGGCAGCGTCGGCACACCCGGCTGTTCCACCACTACGCCGCCCACCTTCAGCGAGATCACACGCTCATTGAGCACCACGCGCAGCTCTTCACCCACTTTCTTGTGGAGCTTCTCACTGACAAAGACTCCCTCCGCAGCGCGGACATCACCCGTCAGGCCAGCGGGCGCTTCTCCTCGCAGATTCAGCAGACTCACAAAATCCGTCCCCAGCAGCTTCCACGTCACACCGGAGCCAATCTCTCCCTGCCTGCCTTCTACAAAAGGCATCACCGTCTCCTCCACCACAGGCAGCAGATGCACGGGACGTTCGGCCAAAGCAGCACGCATCTCGCGCAACCAGCTATCGGGCAAAGATCCCGTCGTCCCCGTGACGGTGTAGTCCGCCTGCCGCGTGATGCCACTCGTGAACTGCTCAAAGCCAGACAGCGCCGCGCGATTCGCCAGCCGCATCGCCAGATACACCCCCGAGCCCAGCGCCAGGATCAGCATCAGCGCCACCTGCTGCCGCCAAGCCAGCCGCCAGTGCCGCAGCGCGCATCGTTCGAGAATGAGTCGGACCGTGCTCATGCCTCGATCAACTCCCCATCGCGCATCCGCAGCACGCGTTCGCATCGCTTCGCCGCCTCCTCGCTGTGCGTCACCATCAGCAGCGCGGCGTTTGTTTCCCGCACCACCTCTGCGAGCAGATCCAGCACCTGAGCACCCGTAGTCGAGTCCAGATTCCCCGTCGGTTCATCCGCCAGCAGCAGAGCCGGACGATGAATCACCGCCCGCGCAATCGCCACCCGCTGCATCTCCCCGCCTGAAAGCTCTGAAGGCAAAGCTCCGGCCCGATGCGCCACACCCACGCGCTCCAGCAGCGCCCGCACGCGCGACTCACGCTCCGCCGCACTCACACCGAGCAGTTGCAGTGGCAGTTCCACATTCTCCGCCGCCGTCAGTGTCGGCAGCAGATGGAAGAACTGAAACACCGTCCCCAGATGCGTCCGCCTCACCCGCGCCAGCCCATCCGAGTCCAAGCCATGCAGCCCCACTCCCGAAACGGTCACCTGCCCACTGTCCGCGCGATCCACTCCACCGATGCAGTTCAGCAGCGTCGTCTTCCCACTGCCAGAAGGCCCCAGCAATGCCGCACGCTCCCCTGCCGCCAGTCGAAACGACACACCGCGCAAGATTGGGCGCTCCGTATAGGACTTCGTGAGCGAGGCGACTTGGAGGACAGCAGTGGGCATGAATAGGGGATCACTTCTTTACGCCTCAATCCCGGAAAGGGCCATCTTCCTCTGCAATGACGACCCAGCGTCT
>JBIKIA010000752.1:0-4148 GCA_044361885.1 Prosthecobacter sp.
CGCCGGGCAGCAGCTTCCCTCTCATCACGTCGGTGAATGACCCCGCCGACAATGGCGAAGACAACGACAGCAATGGTTTCCAATCCGGCGGCACCAGCACTGCGGTGACGAGTCCGCTCATCACCCTCACAGCAGGCAGCGAGCCCGGCGTGGCGGGCACGGGTAACATCGAGAACACCATCGACTTCGGCTTCCGCACCTGTCCGGCCATTAATATAAGCCCCACCGTCTTTGCCTCGGCCATGCAGTACAGCGTTTACAGCGTGAATCTCAGTGCCACAGGCGGCACCGGACCTTACACCTGGAGTCTCACTGCTGGGACTCTGCCAGCCGGGCTGACGCTCACCACCTCCGGTGTCCTCAGCGGCACACCCAATGCCTCTGCTATTCCCGGCTATCACACCTTCACCATTCGTGCACTGGACAGCGCCACGGGTTGCTCATCCACGCGAACTTACACACTCACGCTGCTCTGCCCGATCATCACCCTCGCGCCTACCACTCTTACCGGCGGCACACAGTATGCGCTCTACTCGCAGACACTCACCGCCACTGGCGGCACCAGCCCCTACGGCTGGAGCGTGAGCCCCACGGTCCCCACGGGTGCGGTCTCCTGGTGGATCGCTGAAAACGGCCCCGCCGATGCTCTCTCGACCAATTTCTCCGCCTCTTACAATGGCCTTGCGTATCAAACCGGTGCAGTGGGGCGTGCCTTCGATTTCGATGGTAACGACGATCTTGTCGAAGCCGCAGACGCAGCTTCCCTCAAGCCAGCTCAGCTCACCCTCGAAGCCTGGGTGAATCCCGCCAGCAGCGGGTTGTCCAATGATGCTACCGCGATCACTAAATCCACCGGCAGCGCAGGCACCGATGGCTACGGGCTTGGCTATCTCGGCAGCACCAGCACCTTTGGTTTCTGGCTGAATGATCGCGCTGGCAATCGCATCACCACCACACTAACATCTGGAGTTTGGTCGCATGTAGCTGCCACCTACGATGGTTCGAACATGCGTCTCTATGTCAATGGCGTGGAAGTCGCCACGAAGGCCTACGCCACGGCCATCACGCACAGCAGTGATGCCTTGCACCTCGGAAACAACGGCGGCGGCACCACGGCATGGAAGGGCGGTATTGATGAAGTGCTGCTCTACAATCGTGCACTCACTGCGGGTGAGATCGCTATCCGCCACACCTCCACCACCACGGGGAACAATGGCTTGCCTGCCGGACTTTCGCTCAATGCCACCACAGGCATTCTCAGCGGCACACCCACCAGCGTGCCTGCCACCTATTCGTTTGTAGCTCGTGCCGGTGATGTCAATGGCTGCCCCGGCCTGCGCACCTACTCGCTGGTCATCGGTTGCCCGGTCATCAGCATCTCCCCCACCACTCTGCCAGCCGCCACGCAGTATGCTGCCTACTCTGCGCAGACACTCACGGCTGCTGGTGGCACAGGCCCCTACACCTGGACGATTTTCTCAGGCAGTCTGCCATCAGGCATGACCTTCAGCACTGCCGGTGTCCTCGCTGGCACGCCAGGAGCAAACCCCGGCACCTACAACTTCACCGTGCAGGCGCGTGACGCCAATAATTGTACCACCACCCGTGCCTACAGTCTCACTGTGAACTGCCCGCCAGTCACTCTTTCTGGCACCACCTTTGGCAATGCCACGCAGTTCGCTCTCTACACTCCCATCACTCTCAGTGCCAGCGGCGCCAACGCTCCTTACTCCTTCGCCATCACTGCCGGCTCTCTACCCACAGGCATGAGTCTGACCAGCGCTGGCATGGTCAGCGGCACTCCATCTACCGTCCCCGGCAGTTATGCTTTCACCGTTCAGGCTACCGATGCTAACAACTGCACGGGAACCCGTGCTTACACGATCACCGTGACCTGCCCGGTCATCGCCATCACGCCTGCCACCCTGCCAGCCGCCACTCAGTATGCCGCCTACACCCAGTCCCTCAATGCAAGTAACGGCAATGCACCCTACGTTTGGAGCATCGACGGAGGTGCTCTGCCTGCTGGGCTGACATTGAATGCTGGAGGTGTCCTCAGTGGCACGCCCACCTCTGCTCCAGGAAATTATAGTTTTGATGTGAAAGCACAGGATGCACAGGGCTGCTTTGCCACGCGCTCCTATATGCTGAGTTTGGCTTGCCCTGCTATCTCACTCTCTCCTGCCACCCTACCTGCTGGCACCGCGACTCTCGCCTACTCACAAACGATCACGGCTGCTGGTGGCTCCGCCAACTACACGTTCAGTCTGCAAAGCGGCACGCTTCCTACTGGAATCACCCTCGCTGCTGGTGGCCTGCTTAGCGGCACCACGAATCAAACTGGTGGCTTCAATTTCACCGTTCTCGCCACGGATGCCAATGGCTGCACCGGCATGCGCAGTTACACGCTGAGCATTAGTTGCCCCACCATTGCCATCAGCCCTGCATCGCTGCCTGATGCCACCACGGCTGCCGCATATAGCCAGACCCTGAGCGCCAGCGGCGGAGTCGGAGCCATCACTTGGAGTCTTGCCAGCGGCACGCTGCCCACCGGAGTCACGCTCAGTAGCGGCGGCGTCATCAGTGGCACCCCTGGTGGCGCGCCAGGAGCCTATAGCTTTACCGTTCGCGCCACGGATGTGAACAGTTGTGACAGCACCCGAGCTTATCTCATCAACTTGCTCTGTCCTTCAATCACCATCACCACCGCTTCGCTGCCCAATGGCACAACCGGTGTTTCCTACAGTCAGACACTCACGGTGAGCGGTGGCACCACGCCTCATGTCTGGTCTCTCATCGCCGGCAACTTGCCTGCGGGACTTTCACTCACCCCAGGAGGCGTCATCAGCGGTCTGCCCACAGAGGCAGTCACACGCAGTGTCACCGTGCAGGCGGCTGATGCTTACAACTGCCCTGGTACACTCACACTCTCCATCACCACAGTTTGCCCAGTGCTGGTCATTACGCCTGCCAGCATCGGCGGTGGTTATCGTGGTGTGGCTTACAGCAGCACACTCGGCACGTCGGGAGGAACTGCGCCTTACACTTTCACCACCACCTCAGGGGCACTGCCCAGCGGCCTTACTTTAAGCACATCGGGCGTGATCAGCGGCACTCCGACCGCCACGGGAACCTCCACCTTCGATGTCCGCTCTGTGGATGCCAATGGCTGCTCCGTGACCGCCTCCCGCTCCATCTCCATCAGCGGACTCAGCCTTGGCGACCTCGTCTGGAATGATCTCGACCAGGACGGCACACGCGATGCTGGTGAGCTCGGCATCAGTGGAGTGACACTCCAGCTCTTCAGAACGACCAATGCTACCATCGGTGACGCGGACGATGTCTCCCAGGGAACGACCACCACAAACGCCAGTGGTGCCTACAGCTTTACGGGCCTCGCACCTGGCATGTACTACGTCCGCATCAGCACACCACCGGCCGCGCTGCCTTATTCTTCCGGCATCATTGTCACTTCAGACAACGGCATTCAGGATGACAACAACGGCAGCCAGCCCGGCGGCAAAGGCACAACCGTCACCAGCTCGGTGATCACTCTGGCCGTCGGCCGCGAGCCTGGCGACGTCGCTGTCGGCAGTGACAACGAATCCAGCATCGATTTCGCCTTCCGAGCCGTGCCGGTGACCACACCGCTGCTGGAGTACGACATGAACCTCACCAGCGGCGGCCTACCCGCACCGCCCAGCTTCCAGAACACCTGCATCGTTAACAGCGCCAAGATCCAGGTGGAAGAGGATCTAAACGGCCTCACGGATGTCAGTGAGCCGGCCTACAGCGGCCCGATCAAGGGCGGTGCCCTCAGCCGCCGTGTGCGTGACTGGGACACAGGCTATGACACGGGTTACGATGCTGTCCGCACCAGCCTCACTCAGCAGCGTGACAGTCTGTGGGTGCGCATCGACATGGACCCAACGACCACGGGCAACATTGGCAAGCTGCTCATGGATGTGCAGCGCGTGAACTCGACTTCTCCTGTGAACGGCAAAGCCTACCTGACCTGGAAGGATGGCAGCAATCACCGCACGGCAACGACCGACACCTTCATCATCTCAGCGCAGCCGACCTGGTACTCGCTGGATCTGAACTGGACCAGCTTCATCGGCGGAGCCACAGCCCTGCCTACTGGCGCT
>JBIKIA010000466.1:0-4148 GCA_044361885.1 Prosthecobacter sp.
GGACTGATCATGTTCATCGCCGCCATTCCTCTCTGGTTGCGGATGGTGCCAGTGAATCGCCTTTATGGCGTTCGTCGGTCCTCCGTGATGGCATCGGACGAGCGCTGGTATGCGGTGAATGCCCACGCGGGCAAACAACTGTTCTGGTGGTCGCTGACGGTCATCGGCGCAGGCATCGCGGGCTTTTATCAACTACCCCGGAATCAGGACTCCTACCCCTGGGCGGCCCTGGTGCTGACGCTGGTGGCGGTGCTGGCCTCGGTGATCTCAACCCTGTGGTGGCTGCGGCAACATCCGCATAATGCGCCCGCGAAGCCACGCAATCGCCTCGTTGGTTGGGGTGGACAGGCCTTCATCGCGGTGGTCTTCGCCCTGTTCATCCGCAGTTTCATTGTCGAGGCATACAACATTCCGCAGGGAAACGAGCCCGGCGTAACGAAGGGCAGCCACTGGATCGCCAGCCGCATAGACACTGGTTTCGACAACGGCGACCTGATCATCTTCGAGCACGAGAGCGGCCACACCTGGATCGCCCGCGTGGTGAAGCGCGAGCCCGACGGACTCATCCTCAAGCGCGGCGGCAGCGCGGACACGTTCTTCGTGAAATGGGACAAGGTGATAGGGAGGATGCTCTTCTCCCACTTCACGCCAGATGAGCTCGGGCAAGCTGGTTTAGAGCAGGCAGAGCCTTCATCCCAGAGCTCTGTGGAGCCACTGGAAGGCACGCGGCACTGGGATGAGTTTCGATCCCCCGAACTGAAGTATCTGCAACTCAAACGAAGCGGTGACAAAACCTGGCAGGACAAGGTTTACGATACCCAGGGCCGCCTCATTCAGGATGCTCCGGCCCTGAGCCAAGTGAAGGAGTCATTCCCCGATTTGATCCACACCGCCGACTCAAAGCAAGCCGATGAGTACATGGTTCAGCTTTGGTTCGAGCACGCGGATTTCGATGGCAGAAGCATGCTTGAAATCAGCTTGCTGGATGAATCAGGCAAGCCTGTCCGGCTTGCCCACGGCAGATCCGGTGGTGCGCCACGTGCCGTGAAACAACCACCACTCCGCAGTTGCAGTCTCATTCTTGGCCGTAAAGAACAGCTTCCGTCTCACATCACCGTGGAACTCGGTTTTAGCGCGGGCCCCTGGGAGCTGGCGAACCGGGTTCCGTCTCAGTTCAAAGGCGAGGAGATGCTGAAAGGAGTTTCAGGCTTCGTCACCGCCACCGGCCTCGACAAGGAAGGGCGGGCTTTTGTTTCCTGGCATAACGAAAACGTCATCTCGAAGCATGTGGACTGCTATGCGATCCTGAAGTCAGGGTGGAAGATCGGCGCCTGGGAGAGAGTCGTGTATGGAAGCATGGTGGACGCGCGGCTGGATGATAACCGGGCACCTGGCTCCAGAGGAATCGCGCGCCTGGAGAGCGTGAACTTCCAAGTGCCCTTGTCTGAAGTGAGTTCTTTCCAGATCCGGCACCGCAAGCTGAAGTGGGAAAACTACGAGCAAATCGTTTTGCCACCGCTGGAGTGATGCCGACTACTCTGCATATAGCATGACTTCCACTTTCCTAGACACCCGCTGGACTCTCGTCTCACGTTCTCGCGGTGATGGCACGGTGGCGAAGGCGGCGCTCAGTGATCTGTGTGCAGCCTATTATGAGCCGGTGGTGGTCTTTCTCCGCCGCGAGGGGCGTGGTGATGATGCGGCGCGTGAGCTGGCTCACGGCTTCTTTGCCCGATTGCTGGAAGGTGGAAACCTGGATCTGGCTGAACAGGCGAGAGGCAGATTCCGATCCTACCTGCTCGGAGCCTTGAAGCATTTCCTGGCGGATCATCGGGATCATGCGATGGCGGCGAAACGCGGGGGTGGGGTGGACCATCTCCAAGTCGATGCCGATGCTTCCACGAGTGCTCTGGGACTCCAGATCGTGGATGCAAATGTGACTGCGCCTGATACGGCTTTCGACCGCCAGTGGGCCATCAGTCTGCTGGCTTCCGCACTGAATGATCTGGAGTCAGAGATGATCGAGGATGGCAGACAGATGCTCTTTGAACGGCTGAAACCCTGGCTCACGGGTGATACCGGGCCAGACAGTCAGGCAAGTGCGTCCGAGTCTCTGGGAATGAGCACCGATGCAGTGAAGCAGTCCGTGCACCGCCTGCGCAAACGCTTCCGAGCTCTCGTGAAGAAGCGCATCGCCGACACGGTGGAGGGCGGCGCGCAGGCGGATGAGGAGTTTCAGCACCTCATGGCTGCACTCAGGCAGTAATAGGACTCAGTGGCAGCGCTGATGGGGTGAAGAAGGAATCTGGAGATTCGTATTACGGCCTACATCCGGCAAATGAGCAGCTCGCGTTCGTAGATGAGTTCTTTGGGAAGATGGGACTTCAGATCGAGGAACAGCTCTTCGTGGGAGAGGATCTCGGCACGCCAGGCGGCGCGATCGAAGTGTTGAAGCTCTTCAAACTTCTCTTTCGGGAAGTCGAGTCCGGTCCAGTCGATGTCCTCGTAGTGCGGCACCCATCCAACTGGGGTTTCTTTGGACTTTCCGTGACCGTTGGCACGATCGACGATCCACTTCAGCACGCGCATGTTGTCGCTAAAGCCGGGCCAGAGGAATTTGCCGTCTGCGCCTTTGCGGAACCAGTTCACATGGAAGATGCGCGGTGTCTCGGTGAGACGGCGCTGCATGGAGATCCAGTGGCGGAAGTAGTCGCCCATGTTGTAGCCGCAGAAGGGCAGCATGGCCATGGGGTCGCGGCGGACTTTGCCGATAGTGCCAGCGGCGGCGGCGGTCATTTCACTGCCCATGGTGGCTCCAGCATAGACGCCGCCGCTCCAGTTAAAGGCCTGGAAGATGAGCGGCATGGTGGTGGCACGGCGGCCGCCGAAGATGATGGCACTGATGGGCACGCCTTCGGGTTTCTCCCAGTCAGGATCAATCGTCGGGCACTGCGAGGCGGGCGCGGTGAAGCGTGAGTTCGGATGCGCGGCTTTGACGCCTTTCTCCTTGGCGATCTCGGGCGTCCATTGGTTACCCTGCCAGTCAGTGCATTTCTCGGGAGGAGTATCGGTCATGCCTTCCCACCAAACACCGCCGTCAGGCGTGAGTGCCACGTTGGTGAAGATGGTGTTCTTCCGCAGTGATATCATGGCGTTCGGGTTTGTGTGATCGCTCGTGCCGGGTGCCACGCCGAAGAAGCCTGCTTCAGGATTGATGGCGTAGAGTCGGCCATCGGGGCCGGGTTTCAGCCACGCGATGTCATCGCCCACGGTCCAGACCTTCCAGCCTTTGTCAGCAAAGTGCTTCGGCGGGATGAGCATGGCGAAGTTCGTCTTGCCGCAGGCGCTGGGGAAAGCGGCGGCCACGTAGGTCTTCTCTCCCTGCGGATTTTCGACACCGAGGATAAGCATGTGCTCGGCCATCCAGCCTTCATCGCGTGCCATGGCGGAGGCGATGCGCAGGGCGAAGCACTTTTTGCCGAGTAGGGCATTGCCACCATAGCCGGAGCCGTAGCTCCAGATCTCACGCGACTCGGGGAAGTGGACGATGTACTTCTCCTTGTTGCAGGGCCAGGACACGTCCTTCTGACCTTTTTTCAAAGGAGCACCAACGCTGTGCATGCAGGGCACCACGCGCTTCTCACCTTTGTCGATGATCTTAAACACAGGCTTTCCGATGCGGGCCATGATGCGCATGTTCACCACGGCATAGGCGGAGTCGGTGAGCTGCACGCCGATCTGCGACATGGGCGAGTCCAGCGGCCCCATGCTGTAGGGCAGCACATACATCGTGCGGCCTTTCATGCAGCCATTGAAGAGGCCACGGAGCTTCTTCTTCATCTCAAAAGGGTCCATCCAGTTGTTCGTCGGACCCGCGCCTTCTTTGGCATTGCTGCAAATGAAGGTGCGCTCTTCGACACGGGCCACATCGCTTGGGTCAGACTTCGCGTAGTAGCAGCCGGGCCAGTTCTTTTGATTCAGTTTGATGAAGGTGCCACCGGTCACCATCTCATCGCAGAGGCGGTCATATTCAGCTTTGGAGCCATCCACCCAGTGGATGCGGTCCGGCTTGCAGAGGGTGGCCATTTTTTTGACCCATTTGATCAAATGCGGGTTCTTGCTCAGCGGTTTCGAGGGGTCGATCTTGG
>JBIKIA010000465.1:0-4148 GCA_044361885.1 Prosthecobacter sp.
TTTTTGTGGGTTCGATTCTGCTTTTATTTTCGCCTGATTTGACGTTGTTTTTTGACAACTCACAAGCTATAGCCCAGAACGAAGTGTCCAGGACTCCTCCACCAGCGAAGCGGTCTGACCGGGCTCGCGCTGGATGCCCGTGATTTCTTCGGCCAAGGGCGTAAGCCCCCCGATCGCTGGGGAACTCCGGCTCACAACGATGTCGAAATTAACCTCGCTTCTCGTGCCAGTATCAAATACATTTAATAGCTTGACTGTTCCCAAACCGTTTGGGGCGACTGTGTAGGTCCCGGTCGAACTCACCTGCAACAATTTGCGGCCACCGGCGCCATCACTAGTGTTAATAGTAACCACCCGCCGCACGCGCCCAGCACCGTCGAACCAAGTAACGCCGAGTGATCGGGACAGGTAACCTCCAGCTCTTCCCGACGAGGCATAGGACCCCATCAAGGAGCGCGTGCTGAAACCCATCTCGCCCCGCCGGTTGGCCTTGGCCGGGAGGATAAACACGCCAGCCGCCAGAAAGGCAGTCACAAGCAGTATTGACAGACTAAATTTGGTCTTTATTTCGCTTTTCATGTTGTGCAGTTGATGTTGTGAGAATTTCTGATTCTACGATGAGATTTTGGAATAGTTCACGCAGAGAATTATTTCAAGATGACCTGTCCCGACCAGATCGGCGATGTGCTCAGCGTGGTCTTCACCGCTCCCTGCTGAGATGGCAGTTCGGCTAACTGGAACTGGCCCACGCCCATGCCCAAGCGAGGCACCAGCACCCCGGCGTAGTTCACCGTGCGTTCCAGCAGTGCGATCGGGGGCGTTGTGCCCGTGGGATCGGGATCGTTCTTCAACGTGAAGATGCCGTTCATCAACCCGCTGCTTGCGGTGATCGTCAAGGTTACGATCGCGGGATTGTTGGCTGCAGTTGGCATCATCACTTTGTTCGTGCTGGTGATGCGCACCGGCACTGAGCCCACCTTGGACGCCATCACCGATCCAACTATGGGGGCAGGTCCGGTTAGACCGCCTTCGGAGAACTTGAGCGATGCGTTCGTGGTACCCACGCCCGCATCCACCAATCCGAGCAGCACCTGCCCTTTGGTCGGGGCCGCATAGCGACCTCCTGCCACCGCCAGATTGTGCAGCGGGATCCCTTGCTTGTAGCTGCGTGTCGTGCTGCTGGTTGCTTGCGTTTTCTTGAGCCAGTCGATGGTGCCGTCCAGTAGCGCTTTGCCGCCATTGACAATCGGGGCGGTGTCGTCGCTGATCTTCACCCAACCATGCGCTGATCCTGCGGTGGCCGCTGAGTTGGCGTTGTAGAGCAGTTGATGAAACGGGATTTCGCCCCCGGCTGCCACCGCGCTGCTGCCGGTGATCGCTGTGCCATCGGCCAGCTTTCCGCCCCACGTCACCATTCCCGCGGCACTGACGATCATGGTCAGGTAGCCATTGCCCTGCGGGTAGGCAATGTCGCCCACCAGCACTTGGTCCTGAATATCCAAAGCGGCGGTGTAAGCACCGGTTCGCCCGTTGGTCGGGGCGGCTTGGCGCCAGCCGTGGAGGCTCAGAGCTGCGCTTGCGCCTCCATCGCTGAGCGTTCCGGCCAGTTCGCCGGTGTCTTTGTTGATGGTGAACTCTAGGGTCAAATCGGGAATGCTGTCACTTGCAGTGCCACGCACCAAATTCACGGTGGCGGTCGCATCGGCATTCAGCGCCGCATCCAGCCTGCTGCCGCCGGGCATTCTGTAACTCTTTTCCTCGAGTTGCAGCGTGCCGGTGAAACTGCCCGTGCTGGTGATCACCAGGTTGGAAAGCATGCCACCGTGCCCTTGCAGCGTGCTACCTACCGCTGGACCGCTCAGGTCGGTGTTGCGATCTGCCAGTCCATTGAAGGTGCCTGTGACCGTCGAAGGCAAGGCATGCACCAGCAGCGTGCTGGTGGCAGTGGCGCTTCCCTTGGCATTGCTGACCTTGAGCGTCACGGCGTATGGCGTGGCTTTAGAGACGCTTGGCTTGCCGCTGATCACGCCCGTCGTCGCGTTGCAGGTCAACCCCGTTGGCAGGCCTGTCGCAGTGTAACTGGTCGGGATGAGTTCGGCGGAATCATTGACTGGAATTGGGAAACTGTAGCTGCCGCTGACAATGGCATCTGGCATGACCACCGGCGTGAGGATTTCCGGCTTCCCGCTGAATACCTCCAGTGTATTGTCACCACCGTTGAGCTTGCCACCGGGACCCGTGACTTCGCAGGTGTAAACGCCCGTGTCGCTGGTGGCGAGGTTCTTGATAGTGAGAGTCTTGGTCGCGGCTCCCGTTATGCGTGCATCTATCGGAAGGTCAACCCCGTCCTTTTTCCATGCATAGGTCAATTGGTTGCCCGCCGTCGCGGTAGCGAAGGTGGCGATGGCTCCCGCACCTAGCTTATGAGTTTTGGCCGAAGTATCCACCACACCGAGTTCTGCCACAGGGGAAATCGCGCTGCCGATGGCATTGGAGGCTTTCAGCGCATATTCGCCGGCATTGGCAAAGGAAGCCGAAGCCAAGGTGTAAATTACATTGGTTGCACCAGCGATGGCAACGCCGTTTTTGAGCCATTGGTATCTAAACACCGCTCCGCTGACCGGCCTGCTGAACCCAGCCGCTGAACCCAGTGCAACCAATTGCGATTCAGGAGCGGACGCAATGGCGGGTGCAACCGTGACGCGCACGCGCACCGTAAAAGTTCCGGTACTGGCCATCCCGGCGCTGTTAATGGCGACCACATTGACCTTAGTTTCACCAATAGGGAAGCGGGTGCCGCTAGGCGGGGTGATGATGGGTGCCAGAGCTCCATCAATGGGGTCGGACGCAAAGATGTTGTGAGTAACCACCTTGCCCTCGGCGGATTCGGCTTCGTAAACCACGGGCGAGGTTGGAAGGTCCAGAGTCGGGCCGCCAGCGGAAGCTGGCCGCACGAGTCCTATCTGCAACTTCCCGAGTCCGGCAAGGCGGGGGAGGTCCGTGTTCCCGATGGCAACACCCTGCAGCGTGATGGTCTGGTCGATGACCGATCCTGTCCCGGCGTGCTTCACCTGGAGAATCGAATCGACCCTGGGCGCGTTGCCTTCACTCCGGGTAACAACTGTTTTCACCGAGAGGTATTGGGAAATCGCGCCTGTTTTCCCGGCGAAAACTTCTGTCAGATCGATCACGTCGTTTTCCTGCTCGGAGAAGTCGGTGATCACGTCTGCGTTGCTGCCGCTCACAAAGCAAAAACGATCCTCCCCACGTCCACCGCTGACCCGGTTGTTACCGGGACCACCTCTCAGAATGTCGTTCTTGCTACCGCCAGTGATTTGGTCATCCGCCTCACCGCCGTTCATGGTATTGGGAACTGTATCATCGCCGTGCATTACCAACGGGAGGGCGGAGTCACGATAATTCCAGCCGCGGACGCGATCCCATCGCGAACTTTGATAATCCTGAATGAGCGAGCGTATCCGGGCAGTCAAAGAACTTTCGAAGAACAAGACCTCGCGTAGGCTTCCGGAAAAAGAACTGCCAGCACTGGATGCAGCCAAAGGCTGCGCCGCACCAATCGTCGTGAAGGAAGGCGCCGGAGACAGGGCGGTTGTTTGGGACAAAAAGCGAGAGGGCCCGCCAAATTGCGGACTCCGCCCCAGGCCAACGTCCAGACCCGAACCCGAGGAGTTGCTCATCAGCGTGAATTGTGCGGACGCTTCGCCAGTAAGAGCCGGACCCATGATTTGGCGTCCGTTCTGCAGCACTTGAAGCGCCATGGAACCAGTCCTGCCCACGACAGGTGCCAGCGATATTTGAAGCTCCGATGAGGAGAACAAAGCCTGCTCGGAGCTGGTGGCCGTGCCCTGGCCGTAAACCACAAAGGCCGTGAAGTCCCCTTCAAGGGCAAGATCCTTGTCATCGAGATAGAAGAACTGGCCTCCGGAAAAGCTCACCCGGCCGAGTCCATTGGTGACGGGGCGGCGTGACGCCGCCGGCTGATAACCATCTCGTCTGGCAGTGGCAATATCCGCCCACTCAACCACCGGACCTGCGGCACCCAGCTTTTCCGCATCAAGCCACACGTCCGGCGCGCCAGCCCATCGCAGGCCTGGGGAAAAGGCTTCAATCACGATCGCCACCTCTTG
>JBIKIA010000468.1:0-4146 GCA_044361885.1 Prosthecobacter sp.
TTCACAATTCGGACATGGCAGAGGATTCATGAAGCGGGTGAGTTGGGTGCGCAGGGCATCGCTCTCAGCGTTTTCGTGCAGGCGCTTCGCTTCATTCAAAAGGCCTTCGTAAGGCTTGGCGAGGCTGCGTTTGTTCTCACTCGTGGCCCAGCCAGTGGCGATGGCTTCTTTTCCGCTGCCATGGAAGAGCGCATCTTTGAAGGACTGCGGCAAGGATTTGAACGGAGCCTCCATCGGGACGCCGAAGTGCTTCGCCAGCGCCTCTATGCTGCGCTGTTGGATGAGCTTGAGCTTTGGGTTACGTGCCCACCAGCTCTTCACCGCACCGTCTTTGAGCGAAAGCTCAGCGTCAGGCACGATCAATCCAGGATCAGGTGCCATGAGCGAGCCGACTCCCTCGCAGGTCGGGCAGGCACCGACATGCGTGTTGAAGGAGAAATGCTGCGGGGTGAGCTTCTCCATGAGGTAGCCGGTACGTGGGTTCGCAAACGAGGTGGTGAAGGTCATCACCTCCTCCGCACCATCACTGCCGACGAGGAACTGCACCTCGCGTTCATTCCACTTCAAAGCTGCCTCAATGCTCTCCATGAGACGCTGACGGACGCCATCGCGGATGACGAGCCGATCCACCACGACCTCGATGCGATGCTCCATGCCGCGCCCCGCTTTTAAAGTCTCATCGAGTTCCACGATATCGCCATCCAGACGGATGCGGACGTAGCCCTGGCGTTTCAGTTTTTCAAAGGTGGCCTTCAGCGTGTCTTCCTCCTGAGGCTGGAGCGGTGCCAGTACCATGCAGCGCGTGCCTTCCTTGATCTCCATCACGCGTGCACCGATCTCAGCGGGGGTGTTTTTGATCAGGACTTCACCGGTTTCGGGATCATGCGGCTGACCGGCCACGGCGTAGAGCACGCGCAGGTAATCGTAGATCTCCGTGACGGTGGCGATGGTGCTGCGCGGGTTCGGCGTGCTGTGAACCTGCTCGATGGCGACGGCGGGCGAGAGCCCCTCGATGAAGTCCACGTCAGGCTTTTCGAGCTGATCAAGAAACTGCCGCGCATAGGCCGAAAGGCTCTGCACATAGCGCCGCTGTCCCTCGGCATAAAGGGTATCAAAAGCGAGCGAGGACTTGCCACTGCCGCTGACTCCCGTGAGCACAACGAGACGATGACGCGGGATGTCCACGTCCACGTTTTTGAGATTGTGCTGCCGCGCGCCACGCACGCGGATGAAGTCCTGAGGCATGACGCGATGAAGGAGTCTCCACGCAATGTCTGCAATGAGATTCGCCTTGTCAGCGTTCGCCTAGCTCTCACACTCGTCACTTATGTCTCCCACACGCCGTCATTTCATCGCCGGGCTCAGCACAGCGCTCGCCTCCACTTGGACTGAAACTCTGTGCGCAGCGCCTGATCCGAAGAAGGATGTGGTCATCGGCCACGGCAAACACCGCTACAAGGTGAACAAGGAGTGGGTGCCTGCCGGACAGGGCCGTTTCCACCCGATCCTGAACTGCCACGAGATGGTGCAGGTCAAAGATGGCCGCCTTTTCATGGTCGGTGATCATTGGGACAATCAGATGCTCGTCTTCAAGCCTGACGGCACGATCCTCGACTCCTGGGGAAATTCCTGGCCAGGCGGACATGGGCTGACTTTGAGCCAGGAAAATGGCGAGGAGTTCCTTTTCCTTACCGACAGCGGCCTTTGGAAAAGCGGCGGCGGTGGTTATCGCCAAACTGGCCGCGTGACGAAGATGGACCTCACGGGCAAAGAGATCTTCAGCCTCAGCCATCCGATGATGGTCGGCGCTTATGAGCCCGACATGTTTTACAATCCCACGGAGGTCGCCATCGCCCCGAATGGTGACATATACGTCGTGGATGGTTACGGCTCGCAATTCGTGCTGCGTTACGACTCACGCGGCAAATTCATCCAGCGCTTCGGCGGCAAGGATGGCGTGCCAGTGGAGCAGCGGCTGAATAACGCCCACGGCATCGCCATCGACACACGGCAGGGTGCGGACAAAGCCACGGTCATCGTCACCTCGCGTGCGGACAACTGCTTCCGCCGCTTCACGCTGGATGGAAAGTATCTGGAGACCATCGAGGTGCCAGGAGCGATGGTTTGCCGCCCGGTCATCGCCGGTCAGGAACTCTATGCCGGTGTGTGCTGGAGCAAGACGCCGGAGATCAACAAGCTGCCGCAAAACCCCAGCGGCTTTACCGTCGTTTTGAGTGCTGAAAACAAGGTCGTCAGCGCCCCCGGCGGCACGGAGCCAGTCTATGAAGAGGGCAAACTGAAGCCGCTGATGCAGGCCGAGCGCATCTTTGACCACGGGCATGACGTCTGCGTGCTGGAGAATGGCGACCTCATCGTCTGCCAATGGAATGCATTTCAGACCTACCCGATCAAGCTGGAGCGCGTATGATGGTTCAATCTCATGTCTGAAACTTCTCCCAAAGTCGTCATCGTCGGTGCTGGCCCCGCAGGCTGCACGCTCGCGGGCTTGCTGGCGAAGCGTGGGATCTCTTGCCTCGTATTCGATGACGACAAGCGTCCCGGCCTACTTGTGGGCGAGTCACTCATCCCCGGAGTGGTGCCCGTCTTTCGCCAGCTCGGCATCGAAGATCGTGTGGCAGCGATGGCGACCCGCAAACCAGGCGCGTCTTTCTTTGTCACTGATGGTGGTCCGCGCCTCCACTTCAGCTTCAAGAATGTCGAAGGCCACCTGCCGACTTACGCCTACAACACGCCGCGACCTGAGTTTGATAACCTCCTGCGAACTCGTGCCGAGGAGCTGGGTGCGAAGTTTGTCCAGGCGCGTGCCGAGCTGGAACCCGGCATCGAAAATGGTGAGCCCACGATTCGACTCAGCCCGCGCAGTCGTGAGGTCGCCAGGCTTTCCGCAGAAGCGAAACCACTTCTCGTCGATTGTACAGGCCGCACGCGAGCCTTTGCCCGAGCGATGAATTTGCCCGCCGAAAAGGGCGAGCGAGACGACATCGCCTACTTCGCGCATTTCGAGGACTTTGATCACGATGAAGTCGAGCCTGGCCAGGTCATCATCTCTGTGCTGCGTGCTGGCTGGAGCTGGCGCATCCCGCTGCCGGGTCGTTTGTCTGTCGGCATCGTCGTTTCCAAAGAGCACGCCAAGACACTCGGCACCACCGCCGAGGAGCGCTTGGAAAATGCCATCCGCCAGGAGCCGCTGCTTGCTGAGAAAGCCAAACGCGCTCGCCGCATCACACCCGTGATGACTTACTCGAACTACCAGATCCTCGCCGATCGTGGTCACGGTCCCGGCTGGGTGCTGTGTGGGGATGCCTTTGGTTTTGTCGATCCCATGCTCTCGCCCGGACTGTTCATGTCACTCGTCGGAGCGCAGCAGCTCGACTCGTGCGTATTTGCCCATTTTGAATCAACCCGAGAAGCTCGCGCGGTCACTGGACAAATACTCCGCACGCATCATCGACTGGCATCGCTCATGGCAGGAGCTGGTGCGCTACTTCTATGACGGGCGCATTTTCCGCATCCATCTCGCGGGAAAGAACCTCGCCATGAAGCCTTCGCCCTTCAATCTCGCCAGCCGCATGGAGCGCCACTCCACACGCCACATCGCCAGCATGGCCTCTGGTGGCTGGACGCGCTCTGCTTACAGCCGGGGACTCATGCGGATGCTCTCGCGTTACCTCGTCTGGGATGTGCCACCGGCGGAGAACTTCGCCGTGCGGATGAACTGGGAGAATAAGCCTCGAGCCGAGGCCGCGTGACTTTTCGTAGCCCTGGTTACAAAATAGCTCCCAAATTCGCGTTCACCCTGTCAGCTTGATCCAGCAACACTCCACCCGCCTTATGAACTCCGAAACCACTCCATCCCCCTCCGCTGAAACCTCGCTCTGGAAAGGTCACACCTCTCAGTGGGTCCACTTCTGGTATTACTTCTTCTGCATTGTGATCGCCCTTGGCATTGGCTTCGGCTCCACCGTTGCAGCTCTGCCGACAGCCGGCTTATCCTACATCGCCCTCATTGTGCCCGTGCTGATGTGGCTGATCCGCTGGTGGATCACCAAATCCACCTCGTATGAACTGACCACCCAGCGACTGAAGATCGGCACCGGCATTCTGAACCGAAAGCTCGATGAGTTG
>JBIKIA010000467.1:0-4146 GCA_044361885.1 Prosthecobacter sp.
TGCGCCCAGGCGCTGCTGTCAACGATCAGCGTGTGGATGCGCGAGTAGAGACGCTCCTCGAAGTTCAGCGTCAGTGCACCCTGCCACCAGATGAAGAGCGGCAGATCCGAGTCGAGGTGGGCAAAGACGATGTTTTGCACCTGTGCCGCATCGCCGCCTTCCAGCAGAAAGCTGATTTGCTCACTGCACACGACCTGCTTCCCTTGGTACGGGCGGCAGAGCGCATTGATCCACGCGCGAGCCCGCTGGGGGTGCGTCTGCGGCAGGCAGGTGATCAGCAGTGCCCGGCAGGAGTGATCCGCTGTGATCATCGCCAAAGAGTCATTGTTCCGCTCCAGCGCCTCCGGGTTCTCCGAGTAAATGGCGAGGTTGATGAGAGAAGAGCGCGTCTTCGCCTCATCACTGGCCCAGATTTCCTTCAGGGCATGATCGATCTTCGGCAGCGGAACTTCGGCGCCGAGGCGGGAGAGGGTGTCTTCGGAGAGTGGCATGATCGTTTTGGCTCAGCCTGACCTCACAGCAGCCGCCACTCGTGCCCATCCTGGCGCAGGAGATCGTCGGCTTCTTTCGGGCCCCAGCTTCCAGCGGGGTATTCGCACATGGTCGGCGGGGCAGGGGACTGGTGCCAGGCGTGCTCGATCTCGTCGATGAACTTCCAGGCGCTCTCCACTTCGTCGCGGCGGGCAAAGAGGGTGGCATCTCCGGCCATGGCGTCTAAAAGCAGGCGCTCGTAGGCCTCGGGACTGGCTTTACCAAAGCTGGCGGAGTAGCGGAAGTCCATCTTCACCTGCTGCATGGACATGGCCTGACCGGGCTGCTTGCACAGGATGCGCATGGCGATGCCTTCGTCCGGCTGGATGCGGATGACCAAGGTGTTTTCGCTGTTGCTGCCGAGCAGTTTTTGCGTGGCGAAGGGGACCTGCGGCGGCTTTTTGAAGTGAATGCTGATCTCGGTGGCCTTCTTCGGGAGCTGCTTGCCCACGCGGATGTAGAAGGGCACGCCCTGCCAGCGCCAGGTGTCGATGAAGAGGCGCAGCGCGACGTAGGCCTCGGTCTTCGACTCGGGATTCACGCGGTCTTCCTGACGATACCCGACACGCGAGATACCATCGACACTGCCTGCCGTGTATTGGGCGCGGATCACATTCGCACCCACGGCTTCGGGGCCGATGAGCGGACGCAGAGCGCGGATGACCTTCACCTTTTCATCGCGGACGGAGTCGGCGCTGAGATCGGTCGGTGGTTCCATGGCGACGAGACTCAGAAGCTGGAAGAGATGGTTTTGCACCATGTCACGCAGGGCGCCGGCGGTGTCGTAGTAGCCGCCGCGTCCGCCTTCCATGCCGAGGTTTTCGGCGCAGGTGATCTGCACGTTGTCGATGTAGCGGCTGTTCCAGTTTGGCTCAAAGAGGGCGTTGGCAAAACGCAGCACCATGATGTTCTGCGCGGTCTCTTTGCCGAGGTAATGGTCGATGCGGTAGGTGTCCTTTTCCGCAAAGGTGCCCGCGACGGTTTCATTCAGCGCCTTGGCGGTAGCGAGGTCTTTGCCGAACGGCTTCTCACACACCACACGCGCCCATTTGCCGCCGACGCCGGAGTTCAGACCGGTGGCCTTGATCATCTCCAGGATGGGTTTGAAGGCCTCAGGTGCGGAGGCGAGGTAGAAGAGTCGGTTCGCCGGCGCGCCGCGTTCCTGGTCGAACTTATCGAGCAGGATTTTGAGAGCGATGTAGCCCGCCGGATCTTCGAACTCGCTGCGGTGGTAGTGGATGCTCTGGCTGAAGCTGGACCAAAGCTCGTCGTTGTGGCCCTGGCGGGAGTTTTTGCGGTTCCCCACCTCAAGCTCCGTGCGGAAGACCTCATCGGATTTGTCGCGACGGGCAAAGCCGATCACCTTGAACTGCGGCGGTAGATCGCCACAGGCGGCCACATTGTAGAGGGCGGGGATGAGCTTGCGGTTCGTCAGGTCGCCCGTGGCGCCAAAGATGACCACGGTGCAGGGCTCGGCGCGGTGACGCGAGAGGAGCGTTTCTTGAAAGGGGTTTTCCAGATCAGACATGTCGAGGGGGATACGCCCGCCGGGAAGGACGGGGCTGAGACTTACCCAACCCCGCACGGCTGGCAACCCATGATGCGCAAGGGGCGTGCCGGGCAGGATGAAATGACTTCATGGCCTGCATGAGCAGTCACTGGCAGAAACTCTGAGCACGATTTTTGCTCTGTTCCTCCCGCTAGAATGATGCACACTCGGCCCATGCGCAGCTTTTTGGCCCCTCTCTGCCTCCTCGCGGGAATCTCACTCCGTGCGGCAAATCCTGCCCCCATGCCCGCCACTCCTCCGGCGGCTATCCCCGCTCCGGCAGCCACTCCAGCCAAACCCGCCGCTCCGAAGGACGATCCCGCGCCCAAGCCGAAGCCTGCTGCCGAGAAGCCGAAGGACTCGCCCGTGAAGCCGCCGCCGGATGATGCCTACCGCCAGATGGAGCTGCTCACGCGCGCCATGGAGACCATCCGCCAGAGCTACGTGAACGAGTCCCAGGTCACCTATGAGCAGCTCGTGGAGGGCGCGCTGGAGGGCATGCTCCGCAAGCTCGACCCCCACTGCGAATACATGGGCAAGAGCCTCTTCGAAGACATGCGCCGCGAGCAGTCGGACGAGTCCGAAGGCGTGGGCATCAGCGTCGCCCTGCGCGAGGGCTCACTCACCATCAGCAGCGTCCGCGAAGACGGCCCCGCCGCGCGTGCAGGCATCATCAGTGGAGATCAGATGGTCCGCATCAATGAGGTGCTCACCGACAGCGTTGGCGTGGCCGAGGCCATCCAGCTCCTCACCGGCAAAGCAGGTGAAGAATTGAAGCTCACCGTCCGCCGCCCCGGCACGAAGCAGTTCCTCGAGTTCACCCTCAAGCGCGAGACCCTCAGCGAGACTTCCGTGCATGACGCCATGCTCTTCACCCCGAAGATGGCGGGCGAGTACAAGATCGGTTACGCCCGTGTCTCCGAGTTCACCCAGGCCACCGCCAGAGATCTGAGCGCCGCGCTCGACGAACTCGAGAAGCAGGGCATGCAGGCCTTCGTGCTCGACATGCGCAACAACCCCGGCGGCCTACTCGATAGTGCCATCGCCGTCTGTGGCGAATTCCTGCCCGAGGGCACCGTCGTCGTTACCACCGAGGGCCGCATCGCCTCGCAGAATCCGCCGCCGTATCGCACGCCCTCACGCGAGGGTAAAAGACCGCGCCGCTACCCCATGGCCGTGCTCATCAATCACGGCAGCGCCAGCGCCGCCGAGATCACCGCCGGAGCCCTCCAGGACTTGAAGCGCGCCATCGTCGTCGGCACCACCAGCTTTGGCAAAGGCAGCGTCCAGAGCATCATCCCCATGAAGAACGGCGCAGCCATGCGCATGACCATCGCCAAATACTACACGCCCAGTCATCGCACCATCCACGAGCACGGCGTGGAGCCAAACATCGTCTCCGCGCTCAGCACCGAGGAGGAAATCCGCGTCTCCAAATGGCGCAACAACCACGGCACCGGCGAAGCCGCCGCCATTGAGATCTCCAACCTCGGCGACAAGCAGCTCGAACGCGCCGTCGATGCCCTCAAAGGCGCGCTCGTCTTCGAGTCCTTCAAGCCCCAGGAAGAGCCCAAGCCCAAACCGGTAATCAAAGCTCCCCCCAACGTGCCCAAAGCATTGCCTTTGCCCGTCGAGACCAAGACCCCGTAAAGCGTGGGAGCGTCATGGAGGGCTCCAGCTCTCTGGAGCTTCCGAAGTCCAGTGGACACCCGAAAGCGCCTTCCTTCTCGATCTCTGGAGCCATCGCGGCTTTCGCTACAATTGTATTTGCTTGGCAGGCATCACTCCATGCCGGAGGCATGATGGCCGGTAGCCGGTGGTGACAACCACCGGAACAGAACGTACGAGTCATGTATTCATCCAGGCGTCCCGGCAGGGACGCTGGAAACAAACGTTGCCTCATTCGGTGATGGTAGTCCATGCGGGGGTTTCCGGCGTCCCTGCCGGGACGCGACCTTGATGACGTTGGGGATACGCCGCACCGACCGGTGGTTCTCGCTCGTTCCTCGCTTCACCACCGGCTACCATCCTTGATGCCTCCGGCACCTTTCCAGTGATTCTAAGAA
>JBIKIA010000469.1:0-4139 GCA_044361885.1 Prosthecobacter sp.
AGCGTGTCACAGACGCGAGGCGAGGGGATTTTTGGTGTTCACGGCTTTCGCTGCCCGATGGGGGTTTGTGGATATGTGACGCATTTAACTTTTCCTGCGGAATCATTTCCTCAACGAATCCCTCAGTTGCAGGAGGCGATCTTCTCGCTAGGCACACTCTCATCATGACCCAAGCCTTCGAAATCCTCGGCAAGTTTGATCACGAAAGTGACTGCCAAAAGCTCCTCTATGCTCCGCTGACGCAGAAGCTGACCTTCCGCGAGTCGAACGTCTATCGCGTGGACTATGAGGGCGACTCCGCAGCGCTGGAGGCCTTTGTCCGCCAGGTCCTGCTGGACCCGATCAGCCAGGAGATGAGGGACGCCACCACGCCCGCCTTTGAAAAAGCAGCCTTCGTGCTCGACTACGGCATGAAGGGCGGTGCGCTGGACCTCGAAAAGGAGACGATCCTCGGCTACTTCCGCTCTCTCTCGAACCCTGGCTTCACCATTACCAAACTCACCCTGCGCAAGCGCATCTACGTCTTCGGTGACAACGCCCCCGACGCTCCCTTTGTGCGAGACATCTGCAACGCGGCGATCCACACTTGGGAAGTGAAGCGTGCGGCTTGAATGAGCGCGTTTGGTTGAGCTTGTGAAATTTTTCACAAAATCGGGTTGCCGCCATCTTTACGGCTCCGATACTCGTTTCCGACTCTGACTTTCTCCCCCCATGCCTGCTCCTGAAACCGCTCCCGCCCCCGCCGCCCCACCACCCGCGGATTTGGTCAATGTCCAGATCGACGGCGTGTGGCACAAGTTCCCAAAGGGAACCCGCATGATCGAGGCCTGTAAGCAGGTGCAGAAAGAGGTGCCGCATTACTGCTACCACCCGAAGCTTTCCTCCCCCGGCAACTGCCGCATGTGCCTCGTGGAGATGGGCATGCCCCCGCGTCCGGCCCCCGGAACAGAGCCAGAGAAAGACGAGCACGGGATGCCGAAGATCGGCTGGATGCCGCGTCCGGTCATCGCGTGTGCAAACACGGTCGCTGAAGGCATGGGTATCCGCACGGAGTCCACCCTGACTCAGGAAGTGCGCAAGGGCGTGATGGAGTTCCTCCTCATCAATCACCCTCTCGACTGCCCGATCTGCGATCAGGCTGGCGAGTGCCGCCTACAGGAATTCAGCGTCGAGCACGGCAAGGGCGAGAGCCGCTTCCGTGAAGAGAAAGTCAAGAAGCCCAAAAACGTTGATATCGGCCCGCGTGTCCGGCTTGATGACGAGCGCTGCATCATGTGCAGCCGCTGCATTCGCTTCACCGCCGAGATCGCGGATGATCCTGTGCTGGGCTTCACCGAGCGCGGCAGCTTCACCACGCTGGCGGTGCATCCGGGCAAGCGCCTGGAAAACAATTACTCGCTCAACACCGTCGATATCTGCCCTGTCGGTGCTTTGACTTCGAACGACTTCCGCTTCCAGCAGCGCGTCTGGTTCCTGAGCGAAACGAACAGCCTTTGCACGAAGTGCGGTCGCGGCTGCAACACGGAAATCGGTGCCCGTGGCGACACGATCTACCGCCAGACGCCGCGCGACAACAACGACGTGAATTCGAACTGGATGTGCGACCAGGGCCGTCTCGACTTCCATTTCGTGAACAGCGAGTTCCGCCTCACCGACCCGATGGTGAAGAGCGCTGGCAAGCATGAAGTCACTTCCTGGAAGAAGGCCATCCAAGCTGTGGCCGATGCCGCTTCCGGCGTGAAGGGCGAGGAGATCGCCATCATCGCCAGTGCGCGCATGACGAATGAAGAACTTTTCTTCGTGAAGCAACTCGCCAAGACCCTCGGCACCGAGAACGTCGATGTCATCCCCCGCACTGGTGGTGCTGACAACTACCTCCGTGCCGATGATCTGAATCCCAACACGACGGGTGCCAAGCAGATCCTCGGCAGCGAGCCTGGATCAAAGCTCGCGGGCATCACCGAACTCATGAGCCGCGGACGTCTCCGCGTGGTGCTCGCTCTTGGCGAAAACCTCCTCAAGGCAGACTTTGCGCAGCGTGACCTGGAGAAGGTGAACTGCCTCGTCTCTCTGCACATCCTCGCCAACCCGAGCGCTGAACTCAGCCATGTGGTCCTCCCTGGCAATGCCTACGCTGAAAAGCGCGGCAGCATGATCAATGTCACCGGTCGTCTCCAGCGCCTGAACAAGGCCGTGAATGCCCCCGGCAGCGCCCGCGACACCTGGGAAATCCTGCGCGACCTCGTTGTTGCCTGTGGTGGTTCCAAAGGTCTGCACAGCATCGAGGACGTCTTCAGCCGCCTCGCCGCCGAAGTGCCCGCCTTCGCCGGACTCAGCTTCGCCAAGATCGGCGACCTCGGCGTCCAGATCATCGAAACCGGTGAGAAGATCCCCCTGCTTGAGCGCGAAAAAGAGCGCAAAACCAAGGGTATCATCGTTGGCTGATTGAGCCCCAATGGCTCCCAATCTCCGAGCGGCATCACTTGGGTGATACCGTTCGCGTATAAGAGCCATCACGAGAAGAGATGTACTGGCTCCTTCGACAAGTCGTTATCGTCTGTGTAAACTAAACTTACCATGACCTCATCTCACGAAGTTATCATCATTGGCGGCGGCCCTGCGGGGGCCAGCACGGCGGCTGTTTTGGCGGAGCAGGGACATCAGGTGCTCATTTTGGAGCGGGAAAAGTTCCCGCGTTACCACGTCGGTGAGTCGCTCATTCCTTTCACCTTTGGGCCGCTGGAGCGGCTGGGGATGATCCCGAAGATGCGCGGCTCCCACTTCGTGAAGAAATACAGTGTCAACTTCGTGCAGCCCGACGGGCGGAAGTCGCAGCCGTTCTATTTCCACACCCGTTACGACAAGGAAACGATCGCCCAGACCTGGCAGGTCATGCGCTCGGAGTTCGACCAGATGCTGCTCGACAATGCCCGCGAAAAAGGCGCGGAGGTGCGTGAGGAGACGAAGGTCACCCAGCTCGTGCGCAACGACAGCGGGCATGTCATTGGCGTGGAGGCGGAGTCGAAGGATGGAACGAAGCAAACCCTGCTGGCGAAGCTCGTCGTCGATGCCACGGGCAAAGAGGCCTTTGCCTCGAATCGTCTCGGCTGGCGTGTCGGCGATCCGTATCTGAACAAGGTGGCCGTATGGACCTATTACAAAGGCTCGAAGCGTGCCGAGGGCATCGACGAAGGCGGCACAACCATTGCCTTCATTCCGGACAAGGGCTGGTTCTGGCACATTCCCATGCATGGAGACATGGTCAGCGTCGGCGTCGTGGCGGAGGGCAAGTATCTTAGCCGCGATGGCGTGCGTGATCCGAAGACGATGTTTGATCGCGAGATCGGCGAGAACCAGTGGATCAAAGAATACCTGTCCACGGGTGAATCTACCGGCGAATTCTGGATCACCAGCGAGTATTCCCGCCACTCGAAATACGGCTGCGCTCAGGGCTTGCTGCTCGTGGGAGATGCGTTTGCTTTCCTCGATCCCGTCTTCAGCAGCGGTGTGATGCTGGCGATGAAGAGCGGCGTCATGGCGGGCGATGCCATCCATGAGGCACTCACGGCGGGCGATGTCTGCCCGGAGCGCTTCGCCGAATATGGTCGGCAGTTGCGCACGGGCGTGGAGAACATGCGCAAGCTCATCTATGCCTTCTACGACCCGAACTTCTCCTTCAAAGACGTCGTCATGAAGCACCCCGAAGCCGGGGCCGAGATCACCGACTGCCTCTCTGGCGACGTGAACAAGGACTACAGCCTCCTCTGGGAACGCATCTCCGAGTTCGTGAAACTCCCCGAAGACCTGCCTTACGGTGTGCCGCTGGCGGCGTGAGCTTTAATCGCTGAGATCAGATGCTATCCACCGCTTGATGATCAGTGGGAAAGGGTTGCTCCCTGAGCCGGTACGATTAGAGCTTCCGGCAGCAATCCCATGACACGACTTCTTTTTCTCGCGAGCCTTCTCGCTTTAGGTCCACTTTTCTCGGCAGAGAGACAGGTGGTCATGCCGGTGTTTGGGACAAAAAATTACTGCGAGTATGTGCCCGGCGAACTGCCCCTGGTGATCTCGGCTCCACATGGCGGCAGGTTGAAACCCAACGACGTGGCGAGCCGCACTTATGGTGTGCGCAGTGAGGA
>JBIKIA010000470.1:0-4133 GCA_044361885.1 Prosthecobacter sp.
CATCAAAACACCTGCCGTCTGGCAGTGACGGGTTCGTTTGCCCATGGCATCCCAAACTTTGTCTGCGATCCGATGCGTGAGGCGTTCTTCCATGATGTGACGGTTTACCACGCGATGCCGCACGGGCTGTGTGATCCGCTGCGCCACCCGATCCAGGCGGATCTGTATGTGGACACGACGGCGGTTCATGCGCGGAAGCGTGAGTCGCTGGCGGCGCATGTAAGCCAGAAGCATTGGCTGGATGTGAGCCAGGGGATGGATTCGTATTTGATCAGCATGGATGAGGTGTCGCAGCGGGTGGGCAAGCTCTCGGGCAAGTTCGAGCACGCGGAGGGCTGGCGGAGGCATCTGCATCTGGGCTTCAGCACGGCGGAGATCGATCCGCTGCGTGATGCGCTGGGTGAGCTGGTGGTTTGAGCTGACCATGCTCCGCCTTGCCACGCGGTGATCCCGGTTTAAGCGTCGGGACACATGATGCAATGCTGGGATGTGATCGTCGCTGGAGGTGGGAGTGCTGGCCTGTCCGCCGCGCTCGTGGCGGCGCGTGGCGGGGCACGGACGCTGCTGATCGAGCGGCAGCAGCTGCTCGGTGGGATGGGCGTGAATGCGCTGGTGCATACGTTCTGCGGGCTGTTTCACCCCGATGTGTCGCGGCCTTGGGCCTGGCTGAATCCGGGCCTGCCGCAGGAGATCGGTGAGGCGATGATGGTGCGCACGGGGCAGTCAGCTCCCGACCTGATGGGCCGTGTGTATGTGCTGCGGCAGAGCCCGAGTTTGTTTGCCACGCTGGCCGATGAATTGTGTGCGGCGGAAAAGACACTCGTGCGTGTGAGCGGTGCAGAGTGGTGCGGGCTGCATCGCAACGAAGAGGGCTGGGAGATCGAGACGATGGCGCACGGTTCTCACGAGGAGCATTTCACGAAGGCGCTGGTGGATACGACCGGTGACGCAACGGGTGCGCGTTTCCTCGGTGATGAGTTTTGGACGCAGGCAGAGGCGGAGCGGCTGTATCGCCCGGCGTATGTTTGCTCGCTGCCACGAGTGACGGGTGTGCATGATGAGACCTGGCGGCTGATGCTCGGGGCGCAGATCGTGCGGGCGGTGCGGGATGGAAAGCTACCCGAAGCGGCGATGGGGGCGCAGGTCCGTGATTCGACGAGTGCCGGGGAGATGTTTCTAACAATCGATCTCGAAGCAGGGAAGGGGAGCTGGGACCCGCTTGATGCTGGGAAGCGTGCGGATGTCGAGTCCACTGGTCGTGATGTGGCGATACGCTTGTGGCAGATGCTGCGCGTGGAGCATCCTGATTTTCAAAATTGCCCTGCGCCTGTGCTGCCGGTGCAGGCAGGCATCCGCGAATCAGCACGCTATGTCGGCGATGCGGTGCTCACGGGTGATGAGCTTGCAGTCTGCACGCGCTTTGAGGATGAAGTGGCGCTGGCGGGCTGGCCGATGGAGAAGCGCGAGACTGCCCGTGGGCCGAAGTTTCGCTACTTTGACCGGCCTGAGCCTGCGGGCATCCCGGAGGGTTGTTTGCGGAGCGCGCGACTGCCGGGGCTCTTCTTTGCGGGGCGCTGTCTTTCTGCGGATCATGAGGCGCTGGCATCGGTTCGTGTGATGGGCACCTGCATGGCGACTGGGCAGGCCGTGGCAAAATTGGCACTGGCGAAGGCGTGTGATGCGTGATTGAGAGACCTCGCACATGCGGCTGCTCTTTATCTCCAATCTCTTTCCCGACACATCCCAGCCCTGGCGTGGGTTGGACAACGTGACGCTGCTGCACGCGATGCGTGCGCAACGGCCTGAGGCTGACATCCGTGTGCTTTGCCTGCGGCCTGGGCATGGTTTCTGGAAGGGGAGTCGTTGTGATCTGAAGCCTCGTGCGGGGGATGAGGTTCTGCATCCGGTCTATGGCTGGGCTCCTTATGTGCCGAAGTTTGGTGGGATGAACGACCGGCTCTTTGCTCTGGCTGTTCGGCGGGCTTTGTCAAAGCTGCCTGCGGGATGGAAGCCGGATGCGATGCTCGTGCCCTGGCTTTTCCCAGACGGTTGTGGGGTGAGTCGTGTGCCGGAGCTGGCCGGTGTGCCGATGGTGAGCGTGGCGCAGGGGTCGGATGTGCACCAGTATCTCGACCTGCCGATGCGGCGTCGGGCGATCCTGAATTTGGCAAAGCGGGCGCGTATCGTCACGCGTAGCGAGGATTTGCGGCAGCGTCTGCTGCGCGCGGGCGCTGATGCCGGAAAGGTGCGGACGGTTTACAATGGAGTGGACACGGAGATGTTTCATCCTGGTGATCCGCAGGAGGCGCGTGTATCATTGAATCTGCCGCTTGATGGAAGGCTGCTGCTATTCGTGGGCAACTTTTTGCCGGTGAAAGGTCTGGATCTGCTGATCCAGGCGGCGGCTCTCGCAGCGCGTGAGATGTCAGAACCGCTGAGGCTGGTGATGATCGGCAGCGGTCCTTTGCAGAAGGACCTGACGGCTCTGGCACAGCAGAATGGTTTGCCGGAAGACGCGGTGATCTGGGCGGGTAGGAAGTCGCCCGCCGAGGTGGCACAATTCATGCGAGCCGTAGATCTTGTATGTCTTTCCAGCCACAACGAAGGAGTGCCGAACGTGCTCCTCGAATCGTTCGCCTCCGGACGTGCCTTCGTTTCCACCGCAGTGGGGGGCATCTCAGAAATTCTCCAGCCAGCACCAGCAGGTGGGACGCTGGTGGCTGGGCGCGATCCAGCAGCCTATGCCGAGGTGCTGCGGAATTTGCTAGCGGGGTTACCCGAAGCGCAGGCTCTCAGCAGCTATGCCGCCACTCTGGCCTGGCCGCGTTGTGCCGGGAATTATTGGGCGGAAATCACGACGGCTGGGGGGTGATGTGTGACGATGACGTTGCATTCAAATCGGTATGTTAGGTTTGCCGATCGATGAAAAAAGTGTAACGCCATGCAAGAAAAGAGCTTAAAATAATCATCCGCTTAGGATTGCCCATGATATCATTCAGCCAGACCCATTGGTTCTCCATCGCACGTCGTGCGAACAGGGACGCGTGGCTTTTCATCCTTTCATTTGGAGCTGCCAACTACATCCGTTTTGGAGAATTTTGGCGTGTGGAGGAGTATGCGATCTCCGTGGGAGTGGGCGCAATCGCTCTGACCATTGCCGGATACATCATGGGTCTTTATTCCGTGGAGGTGCGCGGTGGGTCACGGTTTGGCGCACATGCGCTGATGCTCTTGGCAGCTTTTACCATAGCCTTCCTGGTTTCGACGGTGGTCGGTTATGTGGACTTCGGCATGCGCATCGGCCGTGGGTTTATGGCGCTGGGGGCGACGATCTCGATGCCCCTGCTGCTGTTGCATCACTTGGTCATGTTTCACAAGCATCGCATCGCTCCGCAGCGCGTGGCATTCGTGGCCGAGTCGCCGGATGAGATGGTGGAGTACCTGCGCTTCCGGGATGTGAAGCCGAGAGGGATCGAGATCGTGGGTAGGATCGACATTCGTGGAGCAACTCCGAAGGGAGATCTGCTGGGCCGACTGAAGCACATCTCAAAGCTGATCCGTCAGCACAAGCTCGACCGCATCGTCTTTGCGGACACGCGTATGGAGGACGAAAATGCCCGACCATTCCTGCGTCGGTTGCGCTATTCCGGCACGCTCTGCACGCCGCTGATCAATCTTTGTGAGGAGTTTCTCCAGTATGTGCCGCTGCACTTGGTGTCGAATGAGTGGCTTCTGCACTCGGAGACCTCTCCGCGTGAGTTTTACTTCCGGAAAATGAAGCGCATCTGCGACGTCATCACCTCACTGACTCTGCTGGTGCTGCTTTCGCCCTTCCTGGCTCTAGGTGTGATGATCGTGAAGTTTTTCTCACCCAATGGGCCACTCTTTTTCACTCAAGAACGCGTGGGGCGCTTTGGGAAAACCTTCCAAATTCTGAAGCTGCGCAGCATGCATACTGATGCGGAAAAGGACGGACCTCAGTGGTCCGCAGGAGCTGCGGATCGTCGAGTGTTCCCAGGCGGTGCCTTTCTTCGTCGCTACCGGATTGATGAGATCCCGCAGCTCATCAATATTTTGCGAGGTGAGATGTCCTTTGTGGGACCGCGCCCAGAGCAGCCCTCCTTTGTCGAGGC
>JBIKIA010000471.1:0-4125 GCA_044361885.1 Prosthecobacter sp.
ACTGCCACATGCACGGCTGGAGCCAGCCCTCGCAGATTCAGAATCGAGCCGCGCTGAATCTGAAGGAGCACATCGAGGCGGTGGTGAGCCACTGTGTCTTTGATGACAACGAGATCGCCATCCGCGCTCGGGGTCCTGGAGGGCGTGGTGATGCGCATGTCACTGCCGAGGACTGCGCCATCTACCGCACGCAAACCGGCGTGCGAGCCGAAGACAAAATCTCGCAGCTCAAACTCATTCGCACTGCGTGGGGTGAGGGAGTAAAAACTCGAGTCGAGTTTCACGGTGGCAAGGATTTGCCCGGCTATGAGAACACCAGCGAACACGAAGCGCCGCCGATCAACGAACTCGTCGTAAAACCCAAGCCCTGATTCCTCATGCAACGTCTCGCCCTCCTCCTACTGTTCATCGTCTCGCATACTCTTGCCGCCGATTCAGCGCATGTGCTCATCATCGTCGGCCCCAGCAAGCATCCACCGGGATCGCATGAAGTCGCCGCTGGCGGCCGTGTGATGAAGCGCTGCATCGAAACAATGGCCAACGTGCCCGGCGTAAAGGCTGATGTGGTCGAGGCCTGGCCGGACAGGGCCCTGCGTGAGGCAGCATCGACCGTCGTGTTCATCGGCGATACATTTCCAGCAGGACGCTTCCCCAATCCGCAGCAAAACCTCGCGGAACTCGATGCCATGATGCAGCGCGGCTGCGGCATCGTGTGCGTGCATTACGCCACGGGTTTGCTTGGTGAGGACGTGAAACCCGACGGCGAGCATCCCCTGCTGCGCTGGCTCGGCGGCTACTTCGCCAATCGTTCCTGCCCGCACCACGAATCCTTCGCGCGCATCTTCAATGCAGCAACGATCACGCCTGCGGCGGCTCAGCATCCCGTCGCGCGCGGCTGGAAGGAATTCACGCTGCACGACGAGCCTTACATCAACAACTACTTCGGCAAAGGCGAGAACAAGCTCGCACCAAACGTCACCGCTATCGCGACATCCATGCTGCCGCCCGAAGCACCGAAGCGTGAAACCGTCGCTTGGTGCGTCGAGCGCAGCGATGGCGGCCGAGGCTTCGGCATTGTGATGCCGCACTTCTACAAGAACTGGACCAACGAAGATCTCTGCCGCTGCATCCTTAACGCCATCGTCTGGACCGCGAAGCTCAACGTGCCCGCCAAAGGCGTGCAGACCACGCTGCCCGATCTGAAGGAATTCAAACCCGTGTCTGTGGACTACGTGCCGCCATCGAAGCCGAAGAAAGCCGAAACCAAATAAGCCCCCATGAAGACACTGTTCCTCATCACCTTTTCGTCATTTGCCATTCTGCATTCGTCATTCTCGGCGCCGCCGAACATCGTCCTCATCCTCGCCGATGACCTCGGTTACGGCGATCTCGGCTGCTATGGACATCCGAAGTTCAAAACACCGCGCATCGACCAGATGGCAGCGGAGGGAGCGCGGCTGACGCAGTTCAATACACCTGCACCGTTTTGCGCACCCACGCGTGCCTCACTCATGACGGGCCGATATCCTTTCCGCTGTGGCATGACGCAAAACCCTGCTCCTGATGGCGGCACGGCTGCGGATGCGCTCGCGATGCCACAGACCGAAATTACGCTCGCCCAGGTTCTGAAGTCAGGGGGCTATGCCACGGGCATGGTCGGGAAGTGGCATCTGGGCCACAAGCCAGGCTCGCTGCCCACCGAGCGCGGCTTTGATGAATACTACGGCATCCCTTACTCGAACGACATGCGTCCCGTGCAGGTGCTCGAAGGCAGCGAGGTGACAGAATACCCCGTAGTGCAGGCCACGCTGACCACGCGCTATGCGAAGCGCGCCACCGACTTCATCCAGCGCAGCAAAGACAAACCTTTCTTCCTCTACTTCGCCGAAGCGATGCCGCACAAGCCGCTCGCCGCCTCCGAGAAGAACTACAAGAAGAGTGGTGCTGGACTCTATGGCGATGCATTGGCCGAACTCGACGACAGTGTGGGCGCGGTGCTCGATGCGCTGAAGCAAAACGGCCTCGACGACAGCACGCTCGTGCTTTTCACCAGCGACAACGGCGCGTGGTTCGGTGGAAGCTGCGGCGGACTGCGAGGAATGAAGGGCACGAACTACGAAGGTGGTTATCGAGTTCCGATGATCGCCCGCTGGCCTGGCAAAATCCCCACAGGTCATGTCAGCGACGAAATCGCCGTGATGATGGACCTCTTCGCCACCGTGCTGCATGCCACGGGGACAAAGCTTCCTGATGATCGTGTACTCGATGGGCGCAACATTCTGCCGCTGTTCACCAGTGCCGCGAGATCGCCCCACGAGTTCATCTTCGGTCATCAAAACTCGAAGCTCGCCACCATCCGCGATGCACACTGGAAGCTGCACTTGCTGCCAGCCAGTCAGATGAAACTCAAACCCGGTGCCGATGGCAAATGGCTCGATCCGCGCCAGCCTGATGGAGTCACCATCCTGGCACCCTTCGAGCAATACAATATCGATGCCCATCCCGGCCTCACCACAGGCGTCGAACCCGCCAGAATGCAGCTCTTTGACCTCCAAAATGATCCTGGGGAGCAGATCGATATCGCAAGCCAGCACCCCGAAGAGGTGAAACGACTCCAAATCGCCTACGACGTGATTAACAAGGACGTGCCAAAGGTCGAGGAAGTGAAGAGGGTGCCGATCAAATAATCGAAGGCTTCGGCTGCCCAGTTCAGGATGACAGCGAAAAATCTGTCCAAAGCTGCGGTTGACGAGACTCCAGATGATGACGCCCTTTCCGCATGCCCGACTCTGACCGCACGACCAACTTTCTCGAACTGCTCACCGCCCATGACAGGGCGCTGTCGATGTATGTGCACAGTCTCGTGCCGAGAGATTCGGCAGCGGAGGACATCCTCCAGCAGACGAAGATGCTGCTGTGGAAGCACTTCGATGATTTCACTCTGGGCACGAATTTCCTGGCCTGGGCTCGCAAGACCGCCTTTCATCAGATCCTGACGCACCGCCGGCACAAGAAACGCGAGCACCTGCCGCTGGATGAGGTGACACTGGAGGCGCTCGGCGCCGCCGTGAGCGAGCTTGCGGGTGATGTGTCCGCTAAACAGGAAGCGCTGCGCATCTGTGTGGCGAAGCTGCCGAAGGAGCATCGCCAGCTCGTGCAACTGCGTTATTACGAAGATCTGGAGATCGAGCAGGTGGCCGAGCGCGTGCGGCGCACGGTGGGCGCGGTGTATCGGGCCCTTAGCCGCGTGCGCATGACGTTGCTGGAATGTGTGGAGCGCACTGCTATCGAAAATTAAACCCTGGGATGACCATGAAACCGAACGAACAATTTCAACTACTGGAACTCTGGGAACGCGCACGCGGCGGTGAGATCAGCGAGGAAGAGCAGGCCCGGCTGAACACCCTGATCCGCGATGACGCGGAGGCACGAACATTGATCGCGAAGGCAGCACTGATGGATGCGGAGTTCCGTCACGCCGATGAGTCCTTCTTTGCCGAGCCATCGA
This sequence comes from Prosthecobacter sp., assembly GCA_044361885.1. Classification (GTDB taxonomy): domain Bacteria; phylum Verrucomicrobiota; class Verrucomicrobiia; order Verrucomicrobiales; family Verrucomicrobiaceae; genus Prosthecobacter. The sequence goes on from JBIKIA010000471.1 coordinate 3,509, forward strand.
GTGATAACGTGCGAGCAGCGACACGTGCCCGCCCATGGTACTGGCATGGCGTGACCGCAGCAGCAGCCGCCATCGTGGCAGCCGGTGCGGTATGGCTGATAAATGACACACCGAACCCCGTGGCGACCCTGGCGAAGGCGCGCTCCTGCAAGTGGGGAAACAGCGCGCTGCCCACCATGGAGGGCGCACTTCTCACTCCTGGCACGCTGGAGCTGCTGGAAGGCATGGCGACGCTGAAATTTGAAAGCGGGGCGGAAGTCACACTGGAGGCACCGGTGAGCATGGAGGTCGTGTCCAAGATGGAGTGCCGGGTGAAAAAAGGCACCGTGGTGGCCGATGTGCCGCCGCAGGCGAAGGGCTTCACCATTCACACCCCGGAAACCAAGATCGTGGACTGGGGCACACGCTTCGGCGTCAGCGCAGGTGAGGACGGCAAGTGCCTCGTGCATGTGATCGAAGGTCTGGTGGAAGTGCAGCGCGATGGCGAAACAAAGTCTCGTGAACTCCATGCCGGACAACGCGTGGATTATGGCAACTTCCTGGCCACAGCGGTCAACCCGGATGAAAACCGCGACGATCAACCCGAGTCCGGCCGCTGGCTTCCCGATGCAATCCGC
>JBIKIA010000473.1:0-4105 GCA_044361885.1 Prosthecobacter sp.
GGTGGGATGGCATCTCGGGGGATCTGACTTTGACGGTGCTGAATGCGAACGTGACGCCGCCCGGTGATGCGGTGGAGGTGCCAAGTTTCATGGCTCAAGTTTTCCAGCCGAGCATGGCGGGGCTGTATCACGGACTGCTGAAGGACAGCGGCGGGAATGTGGTGGGTGCGGTGACGGGCTTCACGCTGAAGAGCACGCGCAGCTTCACGACGAAGGTGATTTTTAACGGCATCACTTACTCGCTGGCAGGGGCGCTGCTGGCGGATGGCAGCTTCAGCGGGGAGATCAAGCGCACGGGCAAGACGCCGCTCGTGGTGACGCTGCAGGTCGGCAGCACTCCAGGCGGTGGTTTGACTCTGCAAGGCACGGTGTCGGGCGATGGCACGACGGGTGGCGGTCTGGTGGCGCACTCGCCTTTCACCAAGACGCAGCCCGTGCCGGGGGCGCTGGTGAAGAGCTACACCTTCCTCGTGCCTGCCACGGCGACGGGGAATGCGCTGCTGCCGGAAGGCGATGGCTATGGATCGGCGAAGCTGACCGCGCTGGGCACGATCACCGCCGCCGGGAAGACGGGCGATGGCGTGGCCTTCACCGCCGGTGGGTTCCTGACGCAGGACCGGCAGTGGCATCTCTTTCAACCGCTCTACAGCAGCAAGGGCCAGCTCGCCGGGGTGCTGACCTTTCGCGATGTACCAAACGTGAGCGATGTGGACGGCGGTCTGCGCTGGGTGAAGAACCCGAACGCGAAGGACAAGAGATATGCGGGCGGTTTTGCCATGGCTCCGACGCTGGTGGGTGCGGTCTATACGCCGCCGCTGACAGGCCAGCGCGCGCTCGCGGAGCTGGTGAATCAGACCTACAACGCGCGGCTGACGCTGGCGGGGAGCGTGCTGCCTGAGGGTGGACTTTCCAAAACGCTGAGCTGGCTGGGTACGAACAAGCTGGCCTACTACGGCCCGGAAACCCTGACTGGCACGACCACGACGAGCACAGGCATCCTCACCGGCAGCTACACAGACCCGGCGACGAAGCTGACCGTGCCCTTCGCCGGAGCGGTGCTGCAAAAGCAGGGGCTGGCAGGCGGAAATTTTCTGGTCAGCAATAGAGCAGGCTACCTGCTCATCGAGCCGGGCACGACCTTTGGTTATCCCGGCAGCGAGGACGCAGGCACGCTGCGGCGCGTGGCCCTGCCCGAGACACCCGCCAGCGCCCCGGCCACGAGCACCGTGGCCTTCACCTCCCTGGCAGCAGGCAGCTACGGCGGTCTGCTGACGAATGGCGGAGACATCACCGGCGGGCTGGAAAGCGTGGTCATCAGCAAGACGGGAGCCCTGAGCGGCACGGTGGTCATTTCAGGCAAGCGCTATGCTTTTAAAGGCGCACTGGGGTCCAATGGTCAGGCCACGGTGGTGATCACACGCACAGGCCTGCCAAACATCGTCGGCACGATCCAGCTCGCTCTCGCGGATGGCACGACTGATGGCTACCAACTCACCGGCAGCTTTTCCGCCGATGGCACCGCCCACGCCGTGGATGCCGCCTTTTACCCCACCTATCCGAAGACCGCTCCCGCCCCGCAAGCAGGCCTCTACACCCTGGCCATGCGAGCCCCCGACGGCGTCGATACCGCCGCGCAGCCCGGCGGCGATGGCTACGCCAGCCTAAAGGTCTCCCCCACCGGCGACTGCACCGGCACGCTGACCCTGGCCGATGGCACCACAGCGACCTTCGGCGGTCGCGTGTCCCGCAAAGCCGAGTGGACCTTGCATCGCAACCTCTACGGCACCACCGGCGGCTACTTGGCTGGCAAACTGACTTTCCGCGATGTGCCAAGCGTGAGTGATCTGGACGGCACTCTGCGCTGGCAGAAACCCAACGCCGTGCCCAAGACAAAAAGCTACGCAGCAGGCTTCGACACCACGCGGGGTGTGGTCGGCAGTCGCTACACTCCGCCGCTGAAGAACCAGCGAGCCTTCCCTGGCCTAGCGAACTCCCTCCACAACACCTGGCTCCGCCTTAGCGGCCCGGACATGTCCACCCTGCCCCTACTGGATGTGACGACGATGGATCGCGCCACGACTTGGACCACCGCCAATACGATCCTCTACTACGGTCCCGGCAAGATCACGATGACCTTCACCGCCGCGACGGGCCTGATCACCGGCACCTGCGTGGATGCAGAGAAAGGGATCAACCTCACCTTCGGCGGCGCTTTGCTCCAGAAGCAAAGCTTGGTAACAGGACGCTATGCCGCTGGGGCACGGATGGGATTGATGGTGATGCAAGCGCGGTGAGTTTAGCTAAAGAAATACCAAAGAAAGTTCGTCTGTCGCCCCACAAATGTCCGACCCCCTGTGAGAGTGTGGGAGCGTCTATGAATCCACACCTCACCGAAATCGCCTATATCCTCGACCGCTCAGGTTCCATGCAGCCCATGCAGGAGCCAGCCGTCGCCGCCTTCAATGACTTCATCAAGTCCCAGCTCGACGTTCCTGGCGATGCGCGCCTGACGCTTATCCAGTTTGATGACGCTTACGAAGTCCCTGTCTCTGCCAAGCCCATCCAGGACGTCCCCCAGCTCACCGCTGCCACCTACACGCCACGCGGCAGCACTGCTCTGCTCGATGCCATTGGCCGGACCATCAAAGAGACGGACCGCAGAATCAGTGCTCTTCCTGATATGGAGAAACCCGGCAAAGTCATCCTCGCCATCTTCACCGACGGAGAAGAGAACGCCTCCCAGGAATACACCATCAAGCACATCGGCGATCTCATCCGCCTCTACCGCGATCAGAAAGGCTGGGAGTTCCTCTTCCTCGCCGCTAATCAGGACGCCATCGCCAGCGGCACTTCCATGCACATGGATGCCTCGCTCAGTGCCAACGTCAGCTACAACCCTAAAGGCATCCGAACCACCGGCAGTGCCATGTCTCGCAAAGTCCGCGCCATGCGCATGAAGAGCGGTGGCAACATGGATGCGCAGGCCATGGAGGACGATGCCAAGTCCATGAATGACATCGTCCAAGAGGAGGAGCAGAAATGACCAACCTCCGCCTCTCAGCAACCCATCTTTTTCTGTGCGTCATTTCCCGCCTCCCATGAATCAACGCCGTCCTTGGCTACAGCGCTTCCGTCGCCGCTTGCCCAATCTCAGGCCCACCCTGCTTCTGACGCTCCTTTACCTCGCTGGAGCCGTGCATCTGGCCCTCCAGCAATGCCGCCTCACCAGCCTGCTGTGTCTCCTTGCCGCAGCCGCCACCGTCGCCGTGAGCCGACGCCACACGGGTATCCCTGCCAGTTCCCGCTCACCCTTCACGCCCTCACTTCGCTAAACTCCCCATGTGGCTCTGCACCCAACTCGGCTTTTTCTCCATCGTCCGCAAAGAACCGGACACCTTTCATATTCGTGCCCGCTGCCGGGAGGATCTGGATCAGCTCGCCCAGGCCGCTGGCACGGGTACACCCATCGCCTCGTATGCAGGTTCCGATTACCCGTGGCGCATCCTTTGTCCTGCCGCTGATCTGCCACGCTTCATGAGCGCCCTCACCGCCAGCATCGACTACGGCAATTTTAAAAGCGCCATCGCCGCCAGTCCCATTCAGCGCCCCAAACTCCCCGCCTACCACGACATCCACCACCGCATGGTGCAATGGCAGCAGCAGCACGATCCTATATAAAACACACACCCTCCGTCCATGATCTCCTCTTCGATGTGGATCAGCTACCCATCGAAGCTGCCATTCGCGGGCGCCCACTCTCAGGTGCGGGCCACTTCTCACCCAGTCGGACACTCCAACGCATCACCCTCGACTCCGTCTTCATTATCAGAGACAAGGCATGAGCTGCTTACTTGAAAACCTGCCACCGCGATCCTTCGTGGATTTCACGGTCCCCAACCGGGCCGATGGTAGCCCCTTGACGAAATGCGTTCAACCGGGGGATTTCGAAGCCTATGTCTCCTGGCTTGCGGAGTATCTTTATGACAGCGAGTTGCCTCTTTCACCGAATCAGCGTGCCTGGTTGAGCGACTCTAAAGACACGCCCGAACGGCTCATTTTTGGATGCTCGGACGTGGCCGGCTACGCAGTCTGGGATCTGGATGCG
>JBIKIA010000472.1:0-4105 GCA_044361885.1 Prosthecobacter sp.
GGGGCAGATGCGAAGGCTGGGGCGTCAACTGAAACACTTCGAGAGCTCTATTCAGCAAAAGCTGAAATGCTGCGAACTCGGCGATCACCGATTGATAGCATCGGTGTTCATTGCTGGGCTTGGAGTTCACATTGGCCGCTGAGGAGCCGCATGGTCTGGCGGGAACATGTATCTCCGGTTCGCACAGCCCAGTCGTGTTTTCCCATCATTTCCACGTCTATGAGCTCGGGCTAAGCTCTCTGAGCCTGTTTGATAAATGCTGATAATCAATGGATTGCGACACAAAAACGAGCCACACTCAACACAGTCTCGGAACAAAAAAGTGGGAAACGAAAAAATTGCGTTCTCATGGAATTTGCGTGGTGGTGCCCGAACCCAGGGTCACAGACGAGCACGGAAAGAGATTCCCTTGCACGGAGCTGAACACATCGGCACGCGGCAGCCTGCCAAAATAATTATCTAGCAGACGCATGAATAATGCATCATCACCGCCTTGCTGCTCGCACCGCTTGCCGCGCTGCACGCCTCTGCTACAGCTCTTGGCTTCACCCTTGGAAGCCGCAGCCTGCCCGCATTTTGTTCAACAACGACAGCGATGACCTGTCAGAGTGGAATCCACTGGGAATCCCTCAGCAGGTTCAAAGTCGGCTTCATCTGTCCGACCATGGGCAGACGACTGGACTACGGCCCAACATACGCATGTGCCACGCCGTTCGTCAGCGTTGTTCGGCAACTCGATACGCGGCGGGCGTCGCTTCAAACAGGCGTTTGAAGTGCTGGCCGAAGCGGGAGACGTCGCGGTAGCCGACGCGTTTGGCGATGCGGGCGATGGGGAGCCGGGTGGTGCGGAGGAGTTCGGCGGCTTTTTCGAGGCGAAGCCTTTGCAGGTAGGCTTGGAAGCTGAGGCCGTGTTGTTGGCGGAAGAGTCGGGAAAGATTGCCTGGGCTGGTGAAGGCGATCTTGCTGGCGACGTGGGTGAGCTTCAGCGGGCAATGCAGACGGAAGACGAGATGCGCGACGGCTCGTTGGAGTGGATCACCTTCGGGTTCGGTGGTGGGCTTGGTTTGCTCGGCGAGGCGGAACCACACAGCTTCGACGTGGCTGCGAGCAGCGTCTTCGGCGGCAGCGGGATCACCGAGGGCAATGGTTTCGACGAGGTGCTCGTGTTCTTCGGCCAAGACGCGAACGTCAGGAAAGTAGTCGTCGAAGCCTTGCTTGTGAAAGGCGAGGAGGCTGTTCCAGACGGTGCGCCACGTTTCTTGGAGCATGGGAACATTGGCGAGGGTGACGATGGTTTCGTGGAGTTCGAGGTCCGCGTGACGAAAGGCGCTGTAGTCGCGGGAACGCAAGGCTTTGGTTAGCCGCTTCAAGATGGAGCGCAGTTGCTTGAGCTTTTCGGGAGAGGTGGCGGCGTGAGTGGCCGCATGGCGAGCAGCGAAGCCTTCCAACAAGGAGCGGAGTTCGGAGAGTCGGCGCAGTTCGGTGGTGGTCATGGCTACAATATGCGAAATCGGGCTTCAGGGTATGCGGCAGAGGTCAAAGGTGTGTGACACAGGCTATGCGGATTGAAAACGTGATTCAGGGAACGTTTGATTATCCCGAAGGCAAGCACGTATGCCAAATCAAACATCTCACTGCAACTACCCATGATCATGCCCGACAAAGTCCCCTTTGGTGTCATCGCTCCGATGACGACGCCCTTTTCTTCCTCCGGCGAACTAATGCCGAAGTCCATCCGCAGCCAGGTGGAGTTCCTCGTTCGTGAGCGGGCCGACAGCCTGGCGGTCGGTGGTTCGACTGGCGAAGGCCAGACCCTGGACGCCGATGAACTCCGTGCCTGCGTGAGCGAGGTGCGCGAGGCAATGCCTGCGGACATGCCGCTTGTCGCGAGCACCATTTGCGACAGCACCCGTCAGGCGATTCGCTCGATCAAAGCTGTGGCAGGCCTCGGTGTGGACGCCATTCAGCTCACGCCGGTGCATTACCTCTTCCGCCCGGATGATGAGATGATGATCGAGCACTTCCGCGTGATCCACGAGGAGACAGGCATGCCGCTCATCATCTACAATGTGGTGCACTGGTGCTATCTCTCGCCGGAACTGACGGTGCGCCTGATGAATGAGGTGCCAGGCGTGATGGGCATCAAGCAAAGCGCGGGCGACTTGAAGCTCTTCGCCGATCTCATGATCAATGCGCCGAAGGATCGGAAGATCTACAGTGCGGTGGATGCGCTGATGTATCCGTCGTTCTGCCTCGGCACGCCGGGTGTCATCGCCGCCACTCCTTCCGGCATTCCGCGTGCGACGGCCCTGCTGCGTGATGCGGTGGCGAAGGGCGATCACGCCAATGCGCGTCTCCTTCACGAGGCGATCCTGCGCTTCTGGAATGCTACCGATCATTACAATCTGCCCGCGTGCATTCGCTATGCGCAGTCGTTGCAAGGCGTGGATGCCGGTTTCCCGCGCATGCCCATGCGTCCGGCCACTGAGGCGCAACAGGCGAAGATCAAGCCCGCGCTGGAAGCGGTGCTGAAGCTTGCTGACTCGCTCAGCTAAACCCGCCTTCGAGTCGTCACTCATGTCCCCCCCACTCGGCATCATGCTCATCCTGCTGTTCATCGCGCTTGCCGTGGCATCGCGCTCGGTGAGCGTGATGAAGGGACTTGGGTTCACGTTCGTGGTGCTGGCGGTGGGAGCGGCGGCGATGACGTTTCCTGCGGCCTTCATCTCATGGGGAGATTTTGAGTTGAAGTCCGCCATCACACCGCTCGTGCAGATCATCCTGCTCGGCATGGGACTCACGCTCACATTGCAAGACTTTCGCCGAGTGTTCACCATGCCGCGCGGGGTCATTCTCTGCTGTGTGCTGCACTACACCATCATGCCGCTCGGCGGTTGGTGCTTTGCGCATTTGTTCGGATTGCACGGCGCAGTGGCTACAGGGTTGATCCTCATCGGCTCGGTGCCCAGCGGCACGTCGTCGAATGTCATCTCACTGCTCGCCCGTGTGAATGTGCCGCTCTCCGTCACGGTCACGGCCGTGTCCACGCTCATCTCGCCGCTGATCACGCCGTTTGCGATGAAGTGGCTCGCTGGCGCGGAAGTGCCCATCGATGCCGGAGCGATGATGTTTTCCATTTTGAAAATGGTCATCGTGCCACTGCTCATCGGCCTCAGTGCGCAGCGCCTCCTGCCCGGCGTGGCGCAGCGCCTCGTGCGTGTGTTGCCATATGTCGCGATGTTTGCCATCTGCACCATCATCGGCGTCACCATCGCGCTTTCGCGTGAGCAACTCCTCTCCGTCGGCCTCGCCGTCTTCGCCGCCGCCGCGTGTCACAATGCCACCGGCTACCTGCTCGGCTACTGGGGCGGGCGCTTGAGCGGACTCAATGAAACCGATGCCCGCACCTGCGCCCTCGAAGTCGGCATCCAAAACGGCGGCATGGCCACCGGCCTCGCCTTCAATGTCCTGCAAAGTCCCGCCGCCGCGCTTGGCGCTGCGGTGTTCGGCCCATGGAGCGCCATCACCAGCTCCGCGCTCGCCTCATGGTGGCGGAAGCGCCCCGCCAATCACGAAAACCAAACGACCCAGCCTGAATGAAACACATCCTCACACTCATTACCTCCCTGCTGCTCTCGCCGCTGGCCTCGCTCCACGCCGCCGACGATGTTCGTCTGGCCGTCCAATCCGCCGATGACGCCCGCATCGCCGCCATGAGTTCGCCAACACGCGACCAGCTAGCTGCGATCTTCTCCGACGACCTCCGCTACGCTCACTCCACGGGTGCGGTGGATACCAAGACATCGTTCATCGAAACACTCACCTCCGGCAAAACGAAGTATCTTCGCTTCGACTACCTTGAGCGCGAGTTCAGCTTCCCCGCGCCAGACATCGCGTTGATGACGGGTCGCGTCCGCATCCGGGCCGCGACTGCTGAAGGTGAAATGGAAAACGCGCTCAGCTTCCTCGCCGTCTGGCGCAAGGAGAAAGGCCAGTGGCGTTTCCTCGCGTGGCAATCCTGCAAACTTCCTCCTGCTTCAAAACCATGAAACCCACCTTCACACTCCTCACTGCACTCATACTCGTATCGTTCACCGCGTTGTGC
>JBIKIA010000674.1:0-2803 GCA_044361885.1 Prosthecobacter sp.
TGCTCGTGCTGAAGATGAGCGCCTACCTGCTCACCGGTTCCGCCGCCATCCTTGGAGATGCCGCAGAGTCCGTCGTGCATGTCGCCGCCGTCATCTTTGCCACTTACAGCCTCTGGTTTGCCGCCCAGCCGCCGGATGAAAATCACCGCTATGGTCACAGCAAGATCGCCTTCTTCTCCGCAGGGATCGAGGGCGGCCTCATCGTCCTCGCCGCCGTCTTCATCATCTATGAATCCATCCGCCGCTGGATCGGCGGCCTCACAGTGTCTCATCTTGGCGATGGCCTCATCCTCACCTTTGCCACGGTGGTCATCAATGGCGTGCTCGGCTGGTATCTCCTCCGCACCGGACGTCAGCACCACTCCCTCATCCTCACCTCCAATGGCCGCCATGTCCTTACCGATGGCTGGACCAGCCTCGGTGCCATCATTGGACTCGGATTGATGCATCTCACCGGCTGGCTCTGGTGGGACCCTGTCTTCGGTCTCATCATGGCGGGAAACATCCTCGTCTCCGGCTATGATCTGCTCCGTCAAAGTGTCGCCGGCCTCATGGATCACGCGGACCCTGGCCTCACCCGCGTCCTCGATGAAGCCCTCGCCCGCGAGACCGCCTCACGTGGCGTCACCTTCCATGCGTTGCGTCATCGCAATGCTGGCAAAGTTCATTATGTCGATGTCCACTTCCTCTTCCCCGATGACATCGCCCTTCGTGAAGCCCACCGCATCGCCACAGACATCGAGCGTGCCGTGATCAAAGCCACTGAGCAGGCCGTGCATATCACCACGCATCTCGAATGCGTCGGAGATCATGACGAACTCCATCCCGGCGATCAGCTCTAAGCCAGCTCAGACCTCCGTCTTCGTCTTGGAAATCAGCCGCACATCCGTGATGCGCATCGTCTTGTCCACCGCCTTGCACATGTCGTAAATCGTCAGTGCCGCCAGACTCGCCGCCGTCAGCGCCTCCATCTCCACGCCCGTTTGGGCAATGGTCTTCGCCACCGTCGTGATGCGGATGCCGCGCTCCTCCATCTCAAAATTCACCGCCACCTTGCTCAGCGCGATCTGATGGCACAGCGGGATCAGCATCTGCGTCTGCTTCGCCGACTGGATGCCTGCGACTCGGGCCACCGCCAGCACATCCCCCTTCTTCAAACCATTGTCGCGGATGAGCCCCAGCGTCTCCGCCTGCAACTCGATGAACGCCTCAGCCACCGCCTCACGCGCCATCGGCGGCTTGGCGGAGACATCCACCATGTTGGCGCGGCCTTGGTCGTCAGTGTGAGTCAGGGACATCAGGAAAAAGAAAGCCGCAGAGACCACTCGACGCGATCTCTGCGGCCCATGGGAAAAGGTTACTGAATCTCCACGGACCAGAAGGTCTGCCAGTCGTCCAGATTGTTCAGATCGACCGCACCAGGATTGCAGCCGCCGTCATCAGGAAGACCCACTGCAGCGAGGATGCCCGCACGAGTGTCGTCGCCATGGATGTAGCCCATGATGGACTGGTTGTGCTTGTACAGGTCAGCCTTCGTCAGCTTCACACCGGGCTGGGCTTTCACCCAGGTTTCGAGCTGCACATAGGTCGGCTTCGTGGCGATGAAAGCCTTGAAGGTTTCGATGTTGATGCCCAGCGCGTCGAGGGTCATCTGGTCATAGCCGCAGCCGATGCCAGGATAGTCAGCGTGGAGCTTGCCAGCCGCCGCCAGGGAGGCCTTCTGCCAGAGACGGGGAAGATGCAGCACGCCGAGAGGGCCAGCGATGCCGGAGGAGATGAGAGGAACGATTTGGCTCATGGTTTTGATGTTAGTAGTGTCCAAAGAATGGACGGGTGACATACGAACGTGCGGAGCCACTCGAATTGGTCAAGCGACGTGAAAGACATCGCCCTCAGAGACCCCTCCAGTCTCCGGCGCAGCCGTCTCCCCCTCTCCGGCGCAGCACGTCTCCGCGTCTCAGATCGCCAAGACCATCCGTTGCTCCACTTGGGCCACGGCCCGGCATCGTTCGCCTGCCATCATGCTAGACATGGTACCCGTGTGAAACGAGCCTGATACGACAGGAAAGAAACCGCGTCCCGAAATTGGGTAATCCAGCGGTAATTGGCACGTTCCCTTGGGATAATTCCGAACAAGGCGGTCGCATTGATTGAACAAGTCCTGTGTGGTCATTTTATTGGGGAGTGATCAGTGAGGTCGTCCACGAGGCCGGAGAGGAGGTTGGCGGCGGTGGCGCGGGAGGCGGCGAGCTGCGTTTCCAACGCGTCCACCAAGGCCATCCTTTGCTCCACTTTGGCCTCGTTTATAGCCTTCTCACTCGTGCACCGTGCTCAGCACTCGGCTTTCCAGATCACGACCAAAGTCTGCCGCTTCATCTTCTTCGATGAGCGTGATGCCTTGGCAAGAGTTCAGGATGTCCTTGGCTCGGCCATACTGGCGGGCGTTGTCAGTGATGCTCGGTTTGCCAAGTAGATAGTGCAGCTTCGGAGCTTCCTTGGCCTGCGTTAGATGCATACTTCTGCCATACCAAGTGTGCGCCTTGCGCTCGATGGAGTCCGGGTCGGCCATGTCGAAGGACAGCGTCTCATAGACATTCCACACGCCGTTCTTCCAGGCATGTTTGAAGACATGACTGGCCAGCGGAGCCACCACTTCATGCTCGTGCATTCGCTCCGCGAGCTTGGTCGAAGTAAAGATCGAGCGGAAAGCTTGGCGAAAGACCTCTCCGTCATCCCGGCGTGTGGCCTCTCTCACCTCGTGGTGCTTCCCGATGAAACGATCATAGACCAGCTTCAGTTCAGC
>JBIKIA010000474.1:0-4094 GCA_044361885.1 Prosthecobacter sp.
GTGCGGCTCATCAAAGACAGCGACTTGCGGCAAAAACTCTCGATCCATGCACAAGCGGCGGCGCAAAATTACTCCAGCGAAGTCATGGCGGCGCGACTGCTGAAGCTCTACGATCAACTTACCTCTGCCAAAACCAACCACGCATGAGCACCGAAGGCAGCGACTACCAGTTTCACGATTCCCAGGCATCCCACATGCATCGCCACTTCATGCCGCATGTCTTTGATCTCGTGGGTGAGATCAAGCCAGGATTGCGTGTGCTGGATGTGGGCTGCGGCAATGGCTACACCTGCGGGCAATTCCTCGCGAAGGGCTGCGAGGTCACGGGCATCGACCTCAGTCTTTCGGGCATCGAAATCGCGCGGCGTTCTCATCCTGGCGCACGCTTTGAAGTAATGGGGGCTGATGACCACATCCTGGAGAACCTTGGTGTGGAGCCCTTTGACGTAATCGTGAGCACGGAGGTCGTGGAGCATCTCTACGCGCCGCGTCCTTATGTGAAAGGAGCCTTTGCCGCACTGAAGCCCGGCGGGCGGTTCATCTGCACCACGCCTTATCACGGCTACTTGAAGAACCTCGCCATCGCCCTCACTGGCGGCTGGGACAAGCATTGGGATCCGCTTTGGGATGGAGGCCACATCAAGCTCTGGAGTCGTGCGACGTTGTGGAAACTGCTCTCGGAGCCTGGTTTCCAAAACATGCAGTTCCGTGGTGCCGGGCGTCTGCCCTGGCTGTGGATGACCATGATCGTCAGTGTGGACAAACCCAAGGCATGAAGCTCGATGACATCACGCCCCTCGTCCTCACCTACAATGAGGCTCCGAATCTGTCGCGCACACTGGCGCGGCTGACCTGGGCGCGTGAAGTCGTGGTGTTGGACAGCGGCAGCACGGATGCTACGCATGAGATCGCGGCGCAGTTTCCGAATGTGCGCTTTGAAGTCCGCGCCTTCGATGATCACACGACGCAGTGGAACTTCGGCGTGGATGCCTGCCGCTCCGACTGGGTGCTGGCGCTTGATGCGGATTATGTCCTTGGCGTGGGTTTTGAAGTGGAGTTGAAGCAAATCGATGGTTCGGCGGATGCTTATGATGCTGCGTTCCGATATCTCATCTTCGGTCAGGCCTTGCGTGGCTCGCTGTATCCGCCGAGGGCCGTATTGTTCGCCAGAAGCCGATGTCGCTATCTGCAGGATGGTCACACTCAGTTCCTCAGCGTTCCTGGCGTGCTTGGACATATACAGACGAAGATCGATCACGATGATCGCAAGCCGCTTACGCGCTGGCTTTCCTCTCAGGATAAATATGCGCTGCTGGAGGCTGAGAAGCTAGCCACCGCAGATCCGGAGAAGCTCCGCCTGCAAGACAGGCTGCGTCTCACCTGCTGGGCGGCGGTGCCAGCGAGTCTGGTTTTCACGCTTCTCGTCAAAGGAACGATCTGGGATGGCTGGCGCGGTTGGTATTATGCGTTGCAGCGCGTGCTGGCGGAAATGCTGTTGGCGCTGCGGCTGATCGAGAGAAGGTTCAAGCAATGACAAATCAAGCCCCGAGCGTGCACCTAGTCGTGCCTTGTTTCCGCGAGAGCGCACGCATCGGCAGCTTCCTGCCGGATCTTTGTCGTGAGATGACAGTGCTCGGCGCTGTGCGGGTGTTGGTGGTGGAGGATGGATCCGATGCCGGGGAAGCCGAGCGGATGCAGCGGATCGTGGACAATCTGCGGGCCGAGTTTTCCTGCCTGCTGCCGCTAAAATCGCTGCCGGAGAACCTTGGCAAGGGCGGGGCGGTGTATGCCGGATGGCGTGAGCATGGTGGCGCGGAGTGGCTGGCCTTTGTGGATGCAGATGGGGCCTGTCCAGTGGCGGAAGTGGCGCGACTGGTGGGAATGACGAATGCTAGACCGGCCTTATTTGCTTCGCGGATCAAGATGCTTGGACGGCGGGTGGATCGCCTTTTGAAGCGTCACTTGCTTGGCCGTGTGTATGCCACGCTGGTCTCGGAGATGCTTGACGTGCCAGTCTATGATTCGCAGTGCGGGCTGAAGCTGGTGCCACGGTCTGCTTTCGAACGCATCGCGGACCGGCTCGAGGTCACGGGCTTTGCCTTTGATGTGGAGCTGATGGTGGCGCTTCTGGACACGGGATGTTCCATCCATGAGGTGCCGATCGACTGGCACGAAGTACCCGGCGGAAAGGTGGACCTGCTTCGGGATTCCTGGCGCATGGCACGCGATGTCTGGCACATTCGGGCCCGGAGAGACATTTGGGGCAGGGATAGTGGTTGATTGACTCAGGAAACACAGCTTGCGTTCTGAGGCGAGATTTCAATAATCGCGCCTCTTTTTGTTTATTCCCAAGTACTTCAATTTCATGGCTAAAGACCAACTCATCAGCGTCTGCGGGGCAGGCGGTTTTATCGGCGGCGCGCTCGTGGCAGATCTGCGGGCTCAGGGTTACACACGGATCCGTGCTGTGGATCAAAAGCCCTTCGAGCAGTGGTATCAGCGCTTTGACGATGTGGAGAACGTCGTGCTCGACCTCCAGGAAAAGGCTGCCTGCTACAAGGCCGCGAAAGGTGCGCATACGCTCTACAACCTCGCCGCTGACATGGGCGGCATGGGCTTCATCGAAAACAACAAAGCCCTCTGCATGCTCAGCGTGCTGATCAACACGCACCTTTGCATGGCCGCTCGCGATGAAGGCGTGGAGCGCTTCTTCTACGCCTCCAGCGCCTGCGTTTACAATGGAGACAAGCAGAAGGCCTTCGATGTGCCGGCGCTGAAGGAAGCTGATGCTTATCCTGCGCTGCCGGAAGATGGCTATGGCTGGGAAAAGCTTTTCAGTGAGCGCATGTGCCGCCACTTCCGCGAGGACTTTGAGCTGAAGGCCCGCGTGGCGCGCTATCACAATGTCTATGGCCCCTTTGGCACCTGGGATGGCGGTCGTGAGAAGGCTCCTGCCGCTGTCTGCCGCAAGGTCGCCTTGGCCAAACTCAGCGGAAAGCTGGAGATCGATATCTGGGGCACGGGCGAGCAAACCCGCAGCTTCATGTACATCACCGACTGTGTGTATGGCACGCAGATGCTGACTAACAGCGACTACATCGAGCCCATTAACATCGGCAGCGCCGAGATGGTGAGCATCAACCAGCTTGTGGACATCGTCGAAGACATCGCCGGTGTGAAGCTTCAGCGCAGTTACAAACTCGACGCACCGAAAGGCGTGAACGGTCGCAGCAGTGACAACACGCTTATCCAAGAGGTCTTCCACTGGGAGCCCAATGTCCGCCTCCGTGACGGCATGGAGAAGACCTACGCCTGGATCTACGATGAGATCGTGAAGGGGAACAAGTCGCTCTAATTGGCTGCATGAGAATCTTGCTGCTCAATCAATGCTTCTATCCGGATCACGTCTCGTCGGCACAGCATCTGACGGATCTGGCGGTGGGGCTGGTGGAGGCGGGGCATGAGGTGGTGGCGGTGGCTTCGAGCCGTGGCTATGACAACCCAGAGCGGCGCTTCCCGGTGAGGGAATCTTGGAGGGGAGTGGAGATCCACCGGATCTGGACGCCGGGGCTGGGGAAGAAGGCGAAGTGGCGTCGGTATGTGGATTTCGCGACGTTTTGGATCAATGCGACGCTGATCCTGCTGAGGCTGCGGCGCTTTGATGTGACGGTGTGCCTGACTTCGCCTCCGCTGATTTCCTCGCTGGGGACGATGATGGCGGTGATCAAGGGCGGGGCGGTGGTGCCGTGGGTGATGGATTTGAACCCAGATGAGGCGGTGGCTGCGGGCTGGCTGAAGGCCGGCGGGCTTCCTGATCGGGTGATGACAGGGCTGCAAAAGTGGAGCTTTCGCCGGGCGGCACGCATCGTGGCGCTGGATCGCTTCATGGCGGATCGGTTGCTGGCAAAGAAGGTGGGCGCAGAGGTCATCCATGTGGATGCGCCGTGGTCGCACGATGATGCGGTGAGGTGGGATATTCCGGGGCGGGATGCTTTCCGTGCGGCGCATGGGCTGACGGGGAAGTTCATCGTGATGTATTCGGGGAATCACAGCCCCTGTCATCCGCTCGATACGGTGCTGGAGGCGGCGCAAAA
>JBIKIA010000475.1:0-4091 GCA_044361885.1 Prosthecobacter sp.
CGATGATGACGGTGACGGACATGGCGCCGGCGTCGGGGAAGCCGATGCAGGCGTCGCCGAGGGTTTTGGCACGGCCAAACTTGGCGACCATGGCCTTGCTGGCTTCGAGTCCATCGAGTGCGGCTGTATTGATAGCAGCGATGGAGTCGGGGAGGGGTTGAGCGGCGACTTCGGCGGCTTTTTCAGCAGCGGGCTGCATGGCATCGACGACGGTTTTGTCGCCAACGGCGGCTCCTCCGCGCTGCTTCACGCCATCGACTCCGGCTTGGAGAAAGGCGGCGAGACCGGCGGAGTCGAGGCTGTCTTTGCCAGCGAGGGCTTTGCCGCCATTGCGGAAGAAGGTGCCGAAGATGGCTCCTGAGGCGCCGCCCATGCTGCTCATCATTTTGGTGCCGACGATGACGAAGGCTTTCTCGACGGATTCGACATCGCCGGCTTCGAGACCTTCCTTGGCGGCGGTCATGCCGCGCTGCATGCCGAGGCCGTGGTCGCCATCACCGAGGTTGCGGTCGGCTTCGGAGAGCTGGGGCTCGGCGGCGATGACGCGATCGCAGGCGAGGATGAGCATGGCTTTGACTTCGGCGGGAGTGAGGCTGGTTTTCGGCATGGCGGGCGGATGGTGAAGGTTTGTGGGCAGGCGTCAAGGACGGAGACACGCAGGTCAAATCCTACCGCTGGCTTTGAGGTCGAGATAACGGTTGGCGAGGGCGATGGGGAGGTGCTGGGCGGTTTCGTCCACGGTGGGGATGTGGCGGGCCTCCAGCGTGCGGAGGACCTGGGCGCGCTGGCTTTCGTAATGGCTGAGTGCGCCGTAGCTGAGGGCGTCCTGGATATTCGCTATGGGGCGGGCGGCGCGGGTCTCCATCTCGGCTTCGCGCAGGGTGGCGACGAGGACGATGTGTCGCTTTTGCAGAAGATGGACGGCTTTGCTAAGGTGGCTTGTGTCCTCAGTGCGGAGATTGGTGAGCAGGATGATCAGGGCGCGGCGGCGCTGGAGGGCCATGACGCGCTCGGCGGCCTCGATGAAGTCGCTGGGCTCGGTGGTGGCTTCGTAATCGTAGAGGTGATTCAGCAGGCGCGGCATGGCTGGCAGGCCTTTGACGGGCTTCAGCCAGCGCTGGATACCGCCGAACCCGGCGACTCCGACCTCGTCGCCCTGGCGGAGGGCGATATAGGAGATGAGGAGCATGGCATTGAGGCAGTGGTCGAACTGGCTGAGTTCGCCATCCATAGCGCGCATTCGGCGGCCGCAGTCGGGGACGAGGAGGACGCTCTGGTCGCGCTGCTCTTCGAACTCGCGGCTGATGAGCACCTGACGACGGGCGGTGGCCTTCCAATCGACTTTCGAGAGGACGTCGCCGTCCTGGTAGTCGCGGAGCTGGTGGAAATCGAGCGTGGCTCCCCGGCGGCGGCGTTTGATGATGCCCATCTGCTCTTCGCGGTTGGCGGTGGCGAGCAGGGTGTAGCGGACGATGGGCTCGTAGTTCGGGTAGCAGCGGGTCTCACTTGGCGAGCCGGGGCGGTAAAGCCGATGCCAGAGGCCGAAGCTGGACCTGATGAGCACATGGGCCGGGGCAAAGGTGTGCTGGCCGCGGCGGGTGAAATGCGCCTCGTAGGAGAGTTCCACGGGCTCGCCGGGAGGGAGCGTCAGAGTCCAGGGCAGGCCGACGGCCTCGGCCTCGGCGGGCAGGCCATCGTGGACGGTGACGTGCAGTGGCCGCGCCAAAGTGTGGCGGAGGGAGAGGGTGACGAGATCTTTCACCCCGAGGGCGAAGCGACCCGGCAGGGTGCGGGTGAGTGCAAGCCGGTCCGCCTTTGGCAGCGTAAGCCAGTCGATGAGTGCAGCGAGGAGGAAGGCAGTGCCCGCGATGATCCAAAGCACCTGCAACTGGGGCCAAATCGACGCGGCCAGACCGAGCAAGGTCCAGACGACGACGAGTCGGAGGGTGAGAGAAGTGGGGCGCACTGAAAGAGAGGAAAAGGGGAAAACCTGTGACTTGGCGAGCCCAAACTGCGTCGGCTCAATCGAAGACGACGGTCTTGTTCCTGAAAACGAGCACCTGATCCCGAGCGTGCCACCAGAGAGCCTTGGCTAGCACGGTTTTTTCGAGATCCCGCCCGAGCCTGACGAGATCCTGGACGGTGTCCTCATGACTCACGCGCATGACATCCTGATGGATGATGGGGCCTTCATCGAGGTCGGCGGTGACGTAGTGGCTGGTGGCCCCGATGATTTTGACTCCTCGTGCATGGGCCTGGTGGTAGGGCTTGGCCCCCACGAAGGCTGGCAGGAAGCTGTGGTGGATGTTGAGGATCTGATTGGGAAAGGCGGCGATCATGGCCGGGCTGATGATCTGCATGTACCGGGCGAGCACGACGGTGTCGATGCGCTCCTTTTTGAGCAGTTCGATTTGGGCGGCCTCCTGCTCTAGCTTGTTTTCCTTGGTGATCGGGAAGTGGTGGAAAGGGATGCCAAAACGCTCTGCCGCAGGGCGGAGAGTGTCGTGGTTGGCCACGATGAGGGGGATATCCACCGGCAGGTCGCCTGCCTCATGGCGGGCGAGGAGATCGTAGAGGCAGTGGTTTTCCTTCGTCACGAAGAGGGCGATGCGCTTGCGCTGGCTGGCGAAGTGGAGGCGCATCTGCATTTCATGACGCCGAGCCATGGGCTGGAGACGGGAGAGGATCTCCTCTTTCTCCAGGGTGAAGTTTTCCAGACTCCACTCCAAGCGCATGAAAAAGGCATCCTGGTCAGGATCGATGTGCTGCTGGAGATCGATGATGTTTCCGCGATGGGAGAAGATGAATCCCGTGACATCATGGACCAGACCGGGGCGGTCAGGGCAGTGAATGAGAAGCGTGGCGGTGTCAGGCATGGAGTCGAAGTGACTTGGAGCATGGGAGAGGACGAGTCGCGAGACAAGGGAGAAGGCATACCGCATGAAACCAACTCAGGCTTGGTGAAAAGAGGTTTGTCAGGCAACTGCTGCGAGGACGGATCATCGATCTGACTCCGGCGGCAGCAACAGCCACCGGGCTAAATCCAAAGCAAGGTCGGGTGAGGGTCAAATTGGAGCGATTGAAGAAAAAATTCGCGCCTGAGATGCTTGGGTATCTCCCGAACTCGGCACATAAAAAAGTCTTTACATGGTGATGCCAATATGGTTCAACTCAGTGAATTACAGCAGAATACCCTTTCGCTTCCCGTTATCTACTCGTCCGAGATCTCAACCACTCCACTCAATGAACAAAGCCCCGATCTGCGTATTGCTGGCAAGCACCTGCCTTCTCACCGTCTCTGTAGCCAAGTGGAGCAGGATTCCTGGCGTCGATAATAAGCCGGTGAACATGTGCTTGTCCGTGGCTGGCACAACGGTGGCTAGTTCCAGCGGAATCAATCCTTCAAGTGGTCTCACTGTGGGTGACCCGCTTCGTTCCATCAATATCGCCGCTGGCAAAAGTGAAGCTATCCTTAAATTCACGGTGCAGTCCTATGTGGATAAAGCATCCTTCGTGAGTGATGGCTTGGAAGGTAAGGTCAGCGCCTCCATGAGTGCTGACGGCAAAGCTTGGAATGCTCCAACAAGCACCGTTTTCTCACCTGCAGACCGCAATGTTGCTCTCGACATGGGGCGCGCACCCGGTCGTTACCTGCGCCTTGAGTTTGAACTCGTCCGCGGCGGCACTATCCGCAGTTTCCAAGCTTTTGGAGCTTACACTGAAGCTGACTTCAAGCTGACTGAAGCTCCGGATAATGATGGACCTGCCATCAACCTTGCTTCCGGTATTAGTGGTGGTCGCTTGATCTATGTGAACCCCGAGAGCTATGGAGACCGCAATGATGCCACCCTTTTCAATCAGATCGATTTCCCCGAGTCTGATGAAAAATTCCGCACAGCCGTTTACGATCTTGGTCAGGTGCGGTCACTTTCGGAGTTTGGTTCCGTTCATTCCCCTCGTCCTGTGCGTCTGAGTGTTTATGCGTTCGAGTCTCTGCCAGAAAAAGAAGACTGGCGTGGACGCCTCGCCTTTGATTCGACAGTCTTTGACACCGCTGAACCCGTCGCATCCGGTGAAGAGGCTGCTGGATC